>JAMIQN010000234.1:0-8786 GCA_035914595.1 Chitinophagaceae bacterium
TCGAAACGTAAGACCGGAGGAGCGCTGCTTGGTGACCGCATTCGCATGAATGCCATTCGTAATCCTCGTGTGTTTATGCGCTCGATGGCTACCCGGCAGAGCAACCTTGCCGTGAGTCGTCATATTAAGGATGCGGTGGACATCCTAAAGGCTGCCCGCTTTGACCTTATCATCCTTGAAACCTCCGGTATTGGGCAGAGCGATACCCAGATTACCGACTACTGCGATGCTTCTCTTTACGTCATGACGCCCGAGTACGGGGCTGCCTCGCAACTGGAAAAGATTGACATGCTCGACTTTGCCGACCTCGTTTGCATCAACAAGTTTGACAAGCGCGGTGCGATGGATGCCTTACGCGATGTGAAGAAACAATACCAGCGCAACCACAAACTCTTTACACAGGATGTGGCCAGCATGCCCGTGTATGGCACGATTGCTTCTCAGTTCAACGACCCGGGAACCAACACCATGTACCATGCTTTGATGGACATGATGGTGCGCAAGACCGGCGCAAATCTTCCGTCATCCTTTGTGCCGAGTGAGGAGATGAGTGAGAAGATCTTCATCATTCCGCCTAAGCGTACTCGCTATCTGAGTGAAATTTCAGAGAACAACCGCAAGTATGATCAGTGGGCTAAAGACCAGAGTGCTGTTGCGCAGAAACTGTTTGGTATTCGCAAGACGATTGATACGATTGCAGCTCAGAAAATTGAAGACCGCGACCGGCTGATTAAAGAGCTGGAAGAGGTATACCAAAAAGTGACCCTTGAGCTGGACCCTAAGAATCTGCACCTGCTGCAGAACTGGGAAAGCAAGAAGCGCCATTTTCAGGACGAGTACTACGTCTTCCGTGTTCGCGACAAAGAGATTAAGATCAAGACCCACTCCGAGAGTCTTTCGCACACGCAAGTGCCCAAGGTGGCGGTGCCTCGATATGAAGCCTGGGGCGAAATTCTTTTGTGGGCTTTATCCGAAAATTTCCCCGGGGAATTTCCCTATGCTGCGGGCATTTATCCGTTCAAGAGAGAAGGTGAAGACCCTACGCGGATGTTTGCCGGCGAAGGTGGTCCGGAGCGCACCAACAAGCGCTTTCACTACGTGAGCCTGGGCATGCCTGCCAAGCGCCTTTCCACGGCATTTGATTCGGTGACCTTGTATGGCCAGGACCCCGATCATCGCCCCGACATCTTCGGTAAGATTGGCAACTCGGGGGTGAGTGTGCCCACCTTGGACGATGCCAAGAAGCTGTACTCAGGCTTTGACCTGGCTGACCCCAAGACCTCCGTCTCGATGACCATCAACGGGCCGGCCCCGACCATTTGTGCCTTCTTCATGAATGCCGCCATTGACCAGCAATGTGAGCGATACATCCGCGCCAATGGGCTGGAAGAAGAAGTGAGCAAAAAGATAGACGCGATTTTTAGAGAGAAAGGGATGAAGCGGCCGGTATACGGTGTCTCTCGCCCCACCCCGGCCCTCCCTGAAGGGGAGGGAGCTTCACACGACACTGCCCTGCCCGAGGGCAATGATGGTCTGGGACTGATGCTGCTGGGCGTGACCGGCGATCAGGTGTTGCCGGCGGATGTGTATCAGAAGATTAAGGCAGACACCTTGCGCAAGGTGCGGGGTACCGTTCAGGCAGATATTCTTAAGGAAGACCAGGCTCAGAACACCTGCATCTTCTCCACCGAATTTTCGCTGCGCGTGATGGGCGATGTGCAGCAGTATTTTATTGACCACGGCGTGCGCAATTTTTACTCGGTTTCTATCTCGGGGTATCATATTGCCGAAGCCGGAGCCAACCCTATTTCGCAGCTTGCATTCACCCTGGCCAATGGCTTCACGTTTGTGGAATACTACCTCAGCCGTGGGATGCATATTGACGACTTTGCACCCAACCTGAGCTTCTTTTTCTCCAATGGTGTGGACCCTGAATACAGCGTTATCGGCCGTGTGGCACGGCGCATTTGGGCCAAGGCAATGAAGTTGAAATATGGAGGCAATGAGCGTAGCCAGATGTTGAAATACCACATCCAGACCAGCGGCCGCAGTCTGCATGCGCAGGAGATAGACTTCAACGATATCCGTACCACCCTGCAGGCCCTGTATGCCATTTACGACAACTGCAATTCCCTGCACACCAATGCCTACGATGAGGCCATCACGACGCCCACCGAAGAGAGTGTCCGCCGGGCCATGGCCATCCAGTTGATCATCAACAAAGAGCTGGGCTTAGCCAAAAATGAAAACCCCCTGCAAGGCTCTTTCATCATCGAAGAGCTGACCGACCTGGTGGAAGAAGCCGTACTGGCCGAGTTCGACCGGATTACTGAGCGTGGCGGTGTGCTGGGTGCGATGGAGACGATGTATCAACGGGGTAAGATTCAGGAGGAAAGCCTGTACTACGAAACACTCAAGCATACCGGTGCCTATCCGATTATCGGGGTCAACACTTTCCTTTCTTCCAAAGGCTCGCCCACCATTATTCCTGCTGAAGTCATTCGCTCTACTACCGAAGAAAAAGAAACCCAGATTGCCAATGTGCAGGCGGTGTGGAAGCGCAGCGGCGACCGCGGCACTGAAGCCCTGAAACATCTTCAGAAAGTAGCCGTCCACGGTGGCAACGTCTTCGAGGAACTGATGGAAACCGTGAAATGGTGCAGTCTTGGACAGATTACCAAAGCCCTCTTTGAGGTAGGCGGTCAGTACCGCCGCAGCATGTAAAGGAGGCTTTTCTGAAAAGAAACGACTCACGAACCGGTGTCCTCAGGGTGCCGGTTTTTTTTCGCCTGCGGCCTGATATGGAAAAAGAAAAATCATGCGCTGACCAGCCGGCGATGTGCTCTGAAACGGGCTGCCTGCTGTTTATGAAAAGCCTGCTACAAGTGCCAAGCTGCTGTTATCTTTTTGGAAAGGAAAGCAGACAAAGGCGGAAAACCTTTTCATTTCCCGAAATCTGACAGCAACTTAGAGGCATCAGACATCATTACTATGAAGCCCCTTCTCTTTACTCTCCTCTCTATTTCGCTTTGCCCCATTGCTCAGGCACAACTGGCCATGCTGCCCCGGCCAAGTCTTCATCTCTATAGTGAAGGCCTTGTGGAAGGCGCATCCATCAACACGCAAAACCTTCGCTGCCTGAGCATCCGCAGCTTTGATGCAGTAGTGCCCGACCCCAAAAAGCCGGCCACGCCCCTCAAAGCCAATGCCTATTATGGCACCGCCCAGGCTGCGCCGATGAGTGTTGACTCTTTTTGTTACGATGCTCAGAATCGCTTAGTGGCTTTTCGATCTTTTATCAAAGACAAAGACGGGATGCGCTCCGGCGGCATCAACGATGTGACGTACACGAACACTGACACCGGAACGATTCAGGTGGTCAACTATCCCGACCTGCCGGGCACTACCGTGACCACTTTATTCAGGAACGGAGCCATCGTTTGGAGCCAGACTTATGGCCGAGGCATGATGGCGGTGGAGGAAAGGCATAGCCAGGAAGGAACCATGCAAATGGTACGGGCTAAATCCTTCATCATGCCCTGGCACCTGAAACGCACCGAAGAACCAACGGCCGGCGGCGGTTTGCACACCTGCACCTTCGTCCCGCGTGGCAACGACACGACCACAGCCTCTATTCAAATTGCCGATTATGATGCGCAGCATCAACCCCTCGTTTCTTACACGTTGACGCCGCGCCCGCAGCGGGATGCCGACGGACAGGTGGTGTACGACACCAGTAATTACATCGCTTATCACTACGATAAAGCAGGCCGCCTGACGGCTATCGGCGACACCTACAAGATGGAATATGAAGGCAAGGAAACATGGCCGGCCCGCATCGAGCAACAAACCGCAAAAGGCAGCGTGCACTGGCAGCTTCGCTACAAGATGGAAGCGGGCCGCCCTGCCGAAGTGCTGATGTACGAACGCCTTCCCTTGCCTAAGTCGGCGAAAGGTTCGGCCTACTACTACGAGCTGCGCAAGAAGTTTACCGTAGGCTATCACCTGCAATAGCAGGCTTTGGAAATCACTGCCTTATTGCGCCGAATGTGCATCGTTGATGCCTAAAATTTCGGCACTCTCGCGGCGCACACGGTCCAGCAATGCAGCATCGGCAGCCAGCGAGCGGCCATAGCTTGGTATCATCTCTTTAAGCTTCCAGCGCCATTGCTGCATCTCTTTGGGAAAGCATTTTTCCAACAGCCCAATCATGATGCTGACGGCCGTGGAAGCACCGGGTGAAGCACCCAGCAAGGCAGACAAAGAACCGTCTGCGCTGGCCACGAGCTCCGTTCCAAATTCCAGAATGCCGCCTTCTGCCTCATCGGCTTTGATGATCTGAACACGCTGACCCGCAATCTCCAGTTCCCAATCATCTGCCTGTGCCAGTGGGTACATGTTGCGCAGGGCCTCAATGCGGTCATCCTCGCTTTGGGTCACCTGACGAATCAGGTATTTAGTGAGTGGCAGGTTGTGCAGGCCCGCCGAAATCATCGGAGCGAGATTAGAAAAGCGGATGCTGCGCGGCAGGTCCCAGTAGGAGCCTTCTTTGAGGAATTTAGTAGAGAAGCCGGCAAAGGGGCCGAAGAGCAGGGCCGGCTCTTTATTGATGCGCCTGGCGTCTAAGTGAGGCACGCTCATAGGGGGTGCGCCGAGGTGGTGCTTGCCATAGACCTTGGCATGGTGGCGTGCAATCACATTCGGGTTTTTGCAGCGCAGCCACTGGCCACTGACCGGAAAGCCGCCATAGTGTTTACCTTCCGGAATACCCGATTTCTGAAGCAAAGGCAGGGCGCCGCCACCGGCCCCGATGAAGATGAAAGGTGCCTGCGTCTTGAACTTATCGCCGGTGTGCAGGTCCTTGACACTAAGCTGCCAGAGGCCACCGCGTGGAGAGCCTTCGTTCGGTGTGGATGCCGCAGCAGGCAGGCGTTCAATGTCACGGGCTTCATAGCCGAAATACAGTTTCACGCCCTCCATGCGCATCAGGCGGGCAAACAATTCGCGAGTGAGGGAGCCATAATCCACGTCGGTGCCCAGGTCCATTTTGGTAGCGGCGGTAGGCTGGTCGGCGGCGCGGCCTTCCATCACCAGGGGCATCCATTCGGTGATTTCATTGCGGTCTTCGCTGTATTGCATCGTTTGGAAAAACGGCACCCGGCTCATGGCTTCCCAGCGCTTTTTCAAAAAGCGGCGATTGTCTTCCACATGGACGAAGGCGCAATGCGGAATCGGCCGGATGAAATCCACGGGGCAGTTCAGGTCACTGTCGCGAACGAGGTAAGACCAGAATTGCTTGCTCTGTTCAAACGATTCACTGACGTGGAGTGCTTTGGAAATATCAATATGGCCGTCGGCCCGCTCGGGCGTGTAGTTCATTTCGCAATAGGCGGCGTGGCCCGTGCCGGCATTGTTCCAGGCGTCAGAACTTTCGGTAGCCGAGCCGTCCATGCGTTCATAGATTTCCAGCCGCATGTTGGGGTTCAGCTCTTTGAGTAGGGTGGCTAAGGTGGCGCTCATGATGCCTGCGCCAATCAGGATGGCATCCGGCGAACTTGATTTCATGGAAAAATTCTTTTTTAAGAAAACTGCTTACAGCCTGTAAAACTATCACGCCACTCAGGCTTGTGCAGCGCTAATTCTCTTGATGCAAACCCGGGCGGCAAAGCTTTTTTAGAAACTGGGTCACAGGGGCTTCAAAATGCAATCATCGGAACTTCAGATTTAGGGCCTGCCCCTGCTCCGTCCCTATTTTTACTCAAGACCTTTCCGTTCCTTTTTTCAAAATCATTTTCGCTATGAAATACAGCCTTTATTCGCTTGCTACTTTGATGATGTTTGCTCTTGGGATGCCGGCAGCCCGGGCCCAGTATCTAAGCTCAGGACCGAATGGCGGAAGGGTCAATGCTATTTTCAGAGAGCAGGGCGGCACTTTATACATGACCGGCAATGGCGGCATTTTTCGCAGCCAGGATGAGGGAAAAAGCTGGCAGGAATTAGCTCCTTCTCCTTCGACTTTCAACTGCAATGAGCTTTATGGAGTGGCCGTTTCGGGCGTGGATATGTATGCCTCCAGTGATGTGGGGGGCATCTTCCATTCCAGTGATGGTGGTGTCACCTGGACGGCCTCGCGCAATGGTCTGTCCATCGCTCCCGGTCGCTTCTACACTGACATTCAGCCGGTAGGCCCCAATGTGCTGGCCATCCGCCCGGATTCCGGCTACCTCTACCTCTCGCAAGACCAGGGCAGCAGTTGGGGGCGCATTAATCCTGCCATCGTAAATGCACGGGCCCAATACCTCTCCATCCTCAATAACGATGTGTATGTAAGCACGCCACAGGGTCTTTTCAAAAGCATGGACAATGGCCAGACGTTTACGAATATCAATGCGACCCCCGGCGATTTTGGAAAGCTGATCTGGGTAGGCGATACGGCTTATGTGGCCACCTCCACAGGCATCAAACGCTCGCTGGATCAGGGGCAGACCTTCGACACGCTGGCACTGACGGGCCGCGCCGTGCGCGATGTGGCCGTGACGGCCAACCGGATTTATGCCGTCGTGCGGGGCATAGCGCCCATTCAGGATTCGGTGCTCGTCTCCACCGACAGCGGCAAGACCTTCACCGCCGCGCCTTTCAACCCTTCGCATTTCCGCTTTACGACCATCAACGATATAGCTGCCACGAGTGCCGGCCTGCTGGTAGGCTCGGATTATGGCGTGTATAGCAGCGTGGACAGCGGCGCCACCTGGGGCCTTGCCGATTCCGGATTTCATGGAGCACCTGTGGGTGGGGTGGCTGTTTCAGGAGCCTGGGTGGTGGCCGGCACTACCCCGATGGGCCTGTTCCGTGCCCTGCCCGATAGCGGCACCCTGGTGTGGCAGCATACCGGCGACGTAGCCCACAATGTGGACCCAAACATCCAGGCGGTAGCGGCAAGTGGGAATGTGGTACATGCGGGCGGCACCTTCGGCTATTATCGCTCCACGGATAATGGTGCTTCCTGGACGGCAGGTGTGCCGGGGGCAATGGGCGGCAATGTGAAGTCCATCTACGCCAGCCCTGACGACAGTGAAGTGTGGATGATCCGCAATGGCAACCTCTATTACTCTTCCAATGCCGGCGCCACGTTTGGTGGTGTGGTTACCAGCCAGTTGCCGATAAACCAGTGCGAGAATGTGATGCAGGCAGATACGGCACTGTTCGTTTTCGCGGCAGGCACGCTTTACAAAGCCGGTAGCTCGATGTCGTTTACTGCCACTACAGGCATTACCGGATATGTGACGTCGGTGGTGCATTTGGGAAACACCTTTTTTGCAGCCACCCGCTCCAATGGACTTTTCACCTCGCCGGATGGCGCCTCCTGGTCGTCTTATGTGGTGCCGGCACCGGGCAGCCTGCCCAATGCCATTTATGCCCTGATGCCGGATAGTGCGGGCATTGGTCTGGTAGCGGGAACGGGGGATGGTATTTACTCCAATTCCAATGGTGGCATCTGGCATTCCGACGGATTGGCCGGCCATGTGGTTCGCTCCTTAGCCATGCGCAACGGGAAGATTTTTGCAGGCACCTGTAGCGGTGTTTATAGTATTCCTTACAAGCTGGTGCCGCCCGACAATGGTGTGGCCAATGAGGGGGGCCGCAGCCTCGCCATGCAGGTATTGCCGAACCCCAGTGAGGGTGATTTCAGGATTCAGATGCGCAGCCCCGCAGCAGGAGCAGTGATGCTAAGCATGTATGACCCCATGGGCCGGCTGGTGCTGCGCCGGCCGGTAGTGCTGCTGACGGGGGTCAATGAAATTCCGGTCCGTGGCGCTTTTGTGCCGGGTGTGTATGTGGTGCAATTGGCGGGCGAAGGCATTTCCGGTGCCGTGCAGGTAGTGCTGCGTTAATACTTTGACACTGATTGAATGGCGCAAAAAAAATACTTAAATACCGTTAAAAAACGGTTGACAGGGTATTGTAGGAAGGGTAGGTTTGTGGCTCAATAAAATCCAATTGAAATGAAAAAGCTACTCCTCACCGGCCTCCTGATGTGCTCACTTGCCGCTTTGGTGCAGGCTCAGAAGACAATGATCATCGTCAACCACACGCCGTGTGAATGGTGGATAACGCCGCGGATGGATTACCCTTCCAGCGGTGGGCCGTGTGGAACAGTTGTCAAGACGACTACTTTTTCCAACCTCGTGGCTCCAAATACCTGGAACGTAGTTGCTTCGTCATGGCCTTGGGGGCCTGATTGTTGATCGGGTTCTTTGCCATATGATCCAATGTGGATATGGTGTTACGTAACACTTAGTCCTGCATCCTGTAAAGGTTACGGTGTCAAGTTAAGTGGAACCGATATGGGGCAGTCAACCTGGGCTACCAGCATAATGCCAAGTAGTACGGGTCTCGTCAGTTGTTGCGGTGACAACACGATTACCTGGACCGATCTTAACAACGGCAACGTACAAATAGACATATGGTAGCCATGCGCCGTGTTTACGAATCAGAGTTATTGAAAGCCAACAGAAGTCCAAACTATTACACTTCACCAATGCAGAAAGTAAGAAATAGTTGCGTTCTATTTGCCTTTTTTTTGAGCCTATTCCTTCCCGGCATTTGTCAGGCCCAGAAGCAAGGGAATAATTGGTTTTTCGGCTATAGGCTGGGGCTTGATTTCAACACATATCCTCCCACAAGTATTACCGGCAATACCGGCACCAGTGGCTCCGTCCAGGCCGGTACCGCCGTCATTTCCGATACCTCAGGCCGCCTGCTGTTTTACACCGATGGCCAAAACA
>JAMIQN010000235.1:0-9539 GCA_035914595.1 Chitinophagaceae bacterium
AAACCAGTGCATTTTCAGTTGTGAGGGAAGAAGTTTTCATTGTGCAAGGGAATAGTCCGATGCCGAAAACCGAATAGAGTAGGCCTCATCTTCAAAAGAATCAAATGATGATCAAGAGATTCGTTTTCATGTTGATGCTTATGCTCCTTGTAGTGCCGGGAGCCTTTGCCAAGTATCATACCTACGCCTTTTTTGCCGGTGCCGTTCCCAATTCGATAGATTGTTACAAGGTGCTCGTATTCATTACGTACGACGATCCGGGCCGCGGTGAAGTAATCAAGTATTATGGCATTCACTATTTAGGAAAGAAGAATAATCCATGCCCACAAGGGAAAGTTGATTGCACAACAGATCCGCAGTACAGCCTTGAAACAGACGCTCATTCACCGGAGTGTTTTGCAACCCTGCAGGCCGAGGACACCAGTATGTACACAACGATGCATGTTGCGGCGCTTGCTGCCGCAGGAATGAGTGGAAAGCCGCTCGGAGTAGGGGCCTCAAAGCCCGCATCGGAGTCTTACTTCCAGGTGGCACCCACTTTGGTCGCTAATGCCTTCCCGGCATGTAGAGTTGTTTTCCCGAAACCGCTATCCCTTGGAAATCTTCGGATTGAAGTGATCAGTGCAGACGGCTCTCTCATTAAGCAACAGCCGGTTGGAGGCAATAGCACTGCCGACATTTCGCTACCCTTAGATATTCCTCATGGCACCTACTTCGTCCGCCTCGTTCAAATGGATCGGGTGCTGCAAACGGAGCGAATGGTGATTCAGTAGGTTTGCTTTTTGAAGAAGTGGCCGCCTCTAAAACCGGAGACGGCCACTTTTTTGTTGAGGCCACTTGTTTTTAGTACAACGCGCGCACGTGTAATAAACATTCTGACGCGCGCAATTCCTAATAAGGCTTCCCTATCGGTTAATAAAAGACTAAAAGCTCCTTTACCTGTGTCACGAGATAGTTTTGCACCTCAATTAGCGAGCCTGCATGTTTTCTAAGACCTGTGAATACGCCATTCGCGCGATGTTGTACATCGCTCAGCGCTCCGCTAAAGGGCACAAATCCAGCATCCGAAACATTGCACAAACTCTTAACCTTCCCGAGCCCTTCATTGCCAAGGTGCTGCAGGATTTGGTAAGAAAGGAATTGCTGCAATCCACCAAAGGACCGGGTGGGGGATTTTTTCTTGACAAAGCCGGCTTGGAAATGCCACTCGTGAGCATTGTGGTGGCAGTGGATGGTAACAGGCTTCTTTCCGGTTGTGGACTGGGCCTGGAGGAATGCTCCGATGCCCGCCCCTGTCCCATTCATTTTGAATTCAAAAAACTTCGGACCGGCCTGCAGGAATTGCTTGGTTCTGCGAAGCTTGGAGAATTTCTTCATCAACTCGAAAACAGATCGGCCTTCCTGAGTCGGGATTGACTTATGGCAAGGCATAATTATTTTAACGAAACGAAGCTTTAAAAAAGGCAATAACACGAACATGAAATCAGGCTTTCCCAAACGCATCCCGATTCTTCTGGCAATTTGCCTTATCGCATTGCCCTACGAGCTCTACGCAGATACGAGGATACAAGGAAACATGAAGATTATTGGTACGGTCATCGGCGGCATTGTGTTGTTCGGTGGTGTATTGCTCGCAGCACTTGCCTTGCGATATAAAGCAGCCAATTTGTTGCGCCGATCTCATGAAGGGGAGGTCTCAAAGCAGGAGCTCTACCGCTTTTTTACCAAGCTGGACAGTGATCAGATTGAGCGTCTGCTCCGGTTTCGCAAACATAGGAAGGACGCAGGCGATGGCAAGAAGCCTTTTAATGGTGCGGCCGCAGCCCTGCTGTTCATTTTGAGCCTTCTTTCCGTCCCGGCGATGGCTCAGGATTCTACCGCTGTTGCAGCGCAGTCCGGCGGACTTTTTAGTGAGCCGGGTATCATCATCACCATCGTCCTGCTGTTGATTCCGGTGTTAGGCGCTTTGCTCATCATGATTGCCCGCCTCAATCGCATCTCTTCTCAGTATCGGGATAAGCGCCGGATGGAGCAGGCCGAAGAGTTGGCGAATTACATCAAGAATATGCCGGACGAGGAAGCCGACCGAGTTCTGAACGAAAGAAAGACTGCACTTGACTATAAGTTGAGCAATCAGGAACTGGCCGGCACTTTAGCTCCCCAGGACTCTAAAGGTCTCATTCAGGACAGCCAGCCGACAGGGCTTCCTTTCGTCACCACGAAGAAGCGCGCCGACATTCGTCCGCAGGTAGATCCGCAGCTTTCGCGCATCGTGCTTTGGTATATCGCCTGCGCCACTTTCTGGTTGTTGTTTGGTACTTCAGTAGGTGAGTATGTAGGTATCAAATTCGTAGCTCCTGATGCGGACCATCTCAGTTGGCTGAGCTTTGGCCGCTTGCGCCCGGTGCATACCAACGCTGTGTTCTGGGGCTGGGCATCGCTGGCCATGATCGGCCTGGCAACTTATGTAGTGCCCATCGTGAGTAATGTGCGCCTTGCCAGCTATAAGATGGCGTGGTGGACCCTGGGCCTGATTAACGCTGCGGTAGTGCTCGGGTCCATCTCTTTGATGGCGGGCATTAACAATGGCGGCGGCGAGTACCGCGAATACATCTGGCCGATCATGAGCCTCTTTGGTGCCGGCCTTTTCCTTACCCTTGTCAACTTCCTGAAAACCATTGCGCGCCGCACGACTAAAGAGATTTACGTCTCCAACTGGTACATCGTTTCGGCGATCATCTTCACCATCGTCATTGCGCTGGTAGCCTATCTGCCCTTCTGGCAAAATGGCTTGGGAGAAACCATTGTACAGGGCTACTACATGCACCAGGGTGTGGGCATGTGGTTCATGTTGTTGACGCTGGGTTTGGTTTACTACTATCTACCACAACAACTCAACAAGCCGATTTACTCCTACAGTCTGGGTATTCTGGCATTTTGGGCACAAATTCTTTTCTACACATTGATTGGTAGCCACCACTTTGTGTTTAGCTCCATCCCCTGGTGGTTGCAAACGGTGGCCATTGTGGGTAGCGGCGGCATGGCCATTCCCGTCATTGCGGGTACGACCAACTTCCTGATGACCTTCAAAGGCGGATGGTATAAACTCGGTACCAGCTATACGCTTCCGTTCTTCCTGGTAGGTACCATTTTCTACTTCACCGGCTCCTTGCAGGGTACGGCTGAGGCCTTCCGTACCACAAACCTTTATTGGCATTTTACCGACTTCACCGTAGCGCACTCTCACCTCACCATGTACGGAATTATCACCTTCTACATGTGGGCCTGCATCTACGCTATTGTACCCCGGCTGACAGGCAAGGAACCTTCGCAAATGCTCGTCGGGATGCACTTCTGGCTGGCACTGATCGGGCTGATGTTCTATACCGTGCCGCTGATGTATGGCGCTACGATACGGGGTACGATGTGGATGGAAGGCAAGCCGTTCATCGAAACGGTCAACTACATGGCCCAGCACTGGCTATGGCGTGCGATCGGCGGCAGCCTGATGTGGATCTCTCACCTGGTGTTCGCTTACAACGTCTATAAGATGTTCACGCCGCGCCCGGACATCAATATCCGAGAATTAGCTGTAGTAACCCTCCAGCAGGAAGCTGATCAAACCTCCTCTCCGTCCGCTCAATAAAAACTTCAAAGTATCTCTCAGTTCATGGAATTCTTCAACGACTATAAGAAGCTTTTTATCACCGCAGCGGCAATGTTCATTGGCCTTACCATTTTGGTCGCCATTATCCCTGCGTTCAAAAATGAAGCAATCAACAAGCCTTTGCCCGGTGCTGTTCCGCTAAGCCCGGACGCGAGGGCCGGCAAGTACCTCTATATCGCCAACGGTTGTGTTGCCTGCCACACTCAGCAGGTGCGCAATGTGGACATGGACCGCATGTGGGGTAAGCGCCCGAGCATCGCTGCTGATTACGCAGGCATCCATCGGACGGATTTCTGGCGCAATACCGCAACCCTGATGGGCACCGAGCGCACCGGTCCCGACCTCACCGATGTGGGCAACCGTCAGGGTAACCGCGACTGGAACCTGGTGCACCTCTACAATCCGCGCATCGTAGTTAAGGAGTCGGTGATGCCTTCCTATTCATGGATGTTTGAGATTAAAGAGAATCCCGGCAAGAACGATGTTGTGGTAAATGTGCCGGCAGAATATCTGCATGGAAAGACCGGGAAAGTAGTTGCTAAGAAAGAAGCACTTCAACTTGTAGCCTATCTCCAAAGCCTGAAGCAAACACCGCTTCCCGATGGCAGACCTGCCCCCGATTTCCTCTACAAAATGGTGGAGAAATCAGTGGCAACAACCGGAGGTGCCGGAGCTCCTGAATTGGACGGCAACGCGCTCTACACCGCCAATTGCCAAAGCTGTCACCAGGCAAATGGTGAAGGCCTTCCCGGTGCTTTCCCTCCGCTCAAGGGCAGCTCAGTTGTGCTTGCAGACACCCCAACCCTTTACGTGGACATCATCATGAATGGCTATTCAGGGCTCGTAAGTCAGGGGTATGGGCCAATGCCGAACGTCGGAACGATGAACAACCTCAAACCTGAAGAAATCACCGCCATCATGAACCACGAACGCACCAGTTGGGGCAACAACGCCCGCAAGGTGACGGTGGATGAAGTGAAGAAACTGATTGATTTCGTGAAGTCAAAACCTCTGGCCGCTAAATGATACGTTCCATGAAAAAGACACTGCTGTTTTCTGTTGTCGCAACGCTGGCACTATGCCTTGCGCAATGGACAACATTTGCCTGCCCTGCCTGCGAAAAGCAGCAGCCCAAAATCCTGCGTGGCATCACGCATGGGGCGGGGCCGCAAGGCAACTGGGATTATGTAATCGTTTGGGTGACGGTCGCCATCGTGCTGGTAACCCTATTCTTCACCGTGAAGTGGCTGATTCGCCCCGGCGAAAAATCGGCGCAGCACATCAAACGCTGGGTGCTGGAACACCAATAAGAATTTGAATCAAAAACGCATCCGGGTTTGCAATGACCGGCGGCATTTTCAAAAAATACTTTTCGTATGAGCGATAAGAGCACCGTCCTCCTTTTTATTGACGACGAACCTCAGCCGATTGCCGAGTTTGCTGCTCCCATCAATTTTGAGCTGGACACCCGCAAGCTGCCCGACGGGCAACATACCCTGCGTATCGTCAGTAAAGACCCTACCAGTGGCAAAGAAGGCCTTCGCATCGTGCCTTTCGAAGTGAAGAATGGACCGGCCATCGTGGTAGAAGGCCTGCGCGATCACTCCACTGTTGATGGCGTCATTCCGCTCATGATCAACGCCTACAGCAAGGGCAATCAAAAGAAGTTCCTCATTGAGGGTAGTGAGACGCCCAAAGGCATTCCAAGCTGGGTATGGATTCTACTCATCGGCTTCTTTGCCTGGGCCATCTATTACTTCGTCACTTACATCACAATCACGCCGGCATAAGCCTGTATATCGGGCATCTTCTTTACTAAAATCCTTTGCCGGACGCGGCGGAAATGCGCTCGCTAAGGCAGCAGAAGAAAATCAGCGTAGTGCTTTCGCTGGTATTCAAAACTCCATTTGGGATTGGCGTACGCTTGGGCAGAATCGAAGGATTTCAAACCATCGGTCAGGTCGCTTAAAAAGATGCTCAGCTCTTCCAGGCCATAAAAAAAGGAGCATTCTCTGAAATCCTGGTAGCGCTCAAAATAGCGGTGCATGAGCAGCGGCTTCCGGTAGGCAAATGCCAGGTGAAAAGCGCCACTGATCTGGTTTTCCAAATACTTCTCCATATCGCTGTTGATTGGATGGATGAGCGGCATCACAGCATCGCACACGGCCATGTAACCATGCAGCACTTCATTCGGCACATATCCGTCGAAGAATACAAAGTGCGCAGCAACACCTGCCTTTTCTACCGCCTTTTTCAACTCGCGCCCATTGCCATCCGCATGACTGCCATTGCCCAAAAGCAGGAACCGAATGGGAGGCCGTTGTGGCAGACTGGACAAGGCCTGGACCAGGCTGAGGTAGTCGCGCCGCTTGTATTCTACGCTACCGGGAATGGCCACCCACAATTCCCCGGGCTGCCGCTGCAGGAGGTTTGCCTTTGGAAAAGGCGGATGAAAAATGGGATAGAAGACTGAAAAGCGAAGGCCCTCGTGCGGCACCTTCCTCGCTTTATCCAGCATGTAGTCGGATAGCAGGAAATAGCGTGGAATTCGCTGTGAAATAATGCGCTGTGTCAGGCTGCCCTGAAGCTTATTGACGCCATGCAGTGTGCCAAAAAACCGAACCCTTTTTGGGAAAGGAAGCAGGCAGAAGTTGCGAACCGGATTGGAATGGGCGGTATTAAAAACAACCGTTTCGATGCCCCGGTCCAGAATCATCCGGCGGATGCGCCATAGTTCTTTCCATAGCCCCAATCCTTTTTGCGAAGTGACTTTCACGAACTCGAGATGGAAGTCGGCATTGAAAGCACGAACCGTCTCGCGGTGCTTTTCGGAAACAATCAGCGTAAGCTCATAACCACTTTCAACGATGAAACGAACCTGGCTGTAGAGATTGACCTCGTGAGAATCGTAAATCTCAATCAGTGCTGCCTGAGGCTTGGCCATAGCGTGCAAATGTAGCCCCGTGCTATCTGCATTTTTGCTGCAGGTGGAGTGGGGTAGATATGCCGGCGGCGTTAGTCGAAAGAGTGCCTGTGTTCATCCTTTTGTTGTTGCCCGTTCGCCGAATGAGGGTGTTTCCATTGCCTGGCGTACGCAAATGATACCCGTACTTTGCGATTGTCAGGAGCCGGTGATGGAGAATTTTTTGAGGTGCCTGGCCTGGTTTTTCTGGCATCGCCTTCAGCCTCGCAGCTTCGAAAGTCACCAACTCAACATGAAATACTACGCCCTCCTTCTCGCTGCAACTATCCTCTATTTTTCATCTTGTCAGAATGCCGGAATGCCGGCGCCCAAGCCGGGTGCGAATCTGGTCATGGGTGGGCCGCCTGCGGTAGTGTCGAAGGAGCCAAACAATCGTACTGCTATTGAAGGCCCTCTTGCCTATGCCCCCAAGGTGCCGACACTGGAGCAGAACGATACAGTAGAAGTGAAGTTTGATGTGACCCACAAGATTTTCCTATTGAACAGCCAAACACCGTTTACGGCTTGGGTTTTCGGGGATTCTATTCCGGGTCCGGTGCTGCACCTAAGGGTAGGGCAGACGGTGAAATTTTCAATGACCAACCGCTCGGAGGATACGGCAGCGCAGATGGCTATGGGTATGCAGCCTATGCAGCCGATGCAGCACTCCATAGACTTCCATGCAGCTATGGTAAACCCGGCAGACAAGTATCGGAGCATCGCCCCGGGTGAAACGATTTCGATGACCTGGACAGCTAATTATCCCGGCGTTTTCATGTACCACTGCGGCACGCCGATGGTGCTACTGCACATGATTAGCGGCATGTTCGGTATGGTCATTGTGGACCCGACGGACGGCTTCCCGGGGAAGGCGGATCGGGAGCTTTGCCTGATTCAAAACGAGTACTACTACCGCCATGCCGGCAATGTTTTTGTTCCCGATACGGCATTGGCTATGACCAAGCAGGCAAGTGCCGTGGCGTTTAACGGCAAGCCCGGTCAGTATGTGCTCCATCCCATTCGCGTGAAGGCCGGCCAACGAATCCGCCTGTACCTGCTCAATGCAGGCCCCAACAATGCGAGCAGTTTCCACATCATCGGCACCATCTTCGACAAGGTGTGGATAGAAGGCAATCCAAAGAATGAATTGGTAGGAACCAGCATCGTGAATCTGCCCCCCGCGAGCAGCGCGATCGTAGAATTTGTATTGCCGGAAAAAGGCACCTACACCTTCCTCGACCACTCTTTTGCAGATGCAGAAAAGGGCGCCAGTGGCTTGTTTGTTGCAGAGTAAGGACGCGACACCCCGGTAGTTAGCCGGGCAGTTGGCATCAGTGATTCATGAGCACGTTTGCAAGCAGAGTCAAAGCTTTTAATCGGAATCTTCATCTCAGCGCCCGGTTGCCGGCAGGGGTGCGAGCCATGAATCCATTCCGTGACAGCCCGCTGGCTTTACGGATTTCAGATACTTTTTACGAGAAATTTTACGGAGACACACGCCCTCGATTTCTCGTTCTGGGCATCAACCCCGGGCGCTTTGGTGCCGGCCTCAGCGGTGTTCCCTTTACTGACTTCAAGCGGCTGGAAGAATACTGTGGCATCTCCGCCGAAGGCCAGCGTGCGCACGAGCCATCCAGTCAGTTTGTGTATGAAATGATCAGCCGGATGGGCTCTGTTCAGGAGTTTTATGGCGACTTCTACATCAACTCCATTTGCCCGCTGGGCTTTGTAAAAGACAACGGAAAGGGCCGGGAGCTCAACTACAATTACTATGACGAGCCGGCACTTCAGACGGCTGTAACCCCCTTTATTATAGAGAGTATTGCTCGCCAGATTGAGCTGGGTTGCAGCCGCGAGATTTGTGTGTCGCTGGGAGTAAGGAATGCAACATTCTTAAATCAGTTGAATGAGGAGCATGGCTTCTTCAAGCAGATCCTTGTGCTGCCGCATCCGCGCTATATCGCCCAGTACCGTCGCCGTTTTTTGGATGAAGCCATTGCCGAGTATCACGAAGCCTTTCGCCAAATGCGGCTGACCCGGGCGGGGCAGGTTTGATTGCTTCAAGCAGAAGGGATTTTGCGAAAAAATCATGAAGATTCTGTCCGTTTTCCGTAGGGCATCCTTCCGTCAGAAGCCTTGCTATGAGCGCATAGAGAAAGGCTTGCAGGAATTCGGGAAAATTCTTCAAAAAACTTTTTGCAGGAAGAAACGCAGCCCATACCTTTGCCGTCCCAAAAAAGGGATTGAAGCTCTTTTACAATGTCACAGCGCATCAGGATTAAACTGAAGTCCTACGACCATAGCCTCGTGGACAAGTCGGCAGAAAAGATCGTAAAGACGGTTCGCAACACAGGCGCCGTCGTTACCGGCCCCATTCCTTTGCCGACCGAAATGAAGATTTTCACCGTGCTGCGTTCGCCGCACGTGAATAAGAAGAGCCGGGAGCAATTCCAGCTCGCTACGCACAAGCGTCTGCTTGACATCTACACTTCCTCTTCCCGTACTGTGGACGCCCTCTCCAAGCTGGATTTGCCCAGCGGTGTGGAGGTTGAAATCAAGGCCTGACCTGCCTCAAAACGGGTCAACTGTTGGTTGATTGCCTCAACCGCTTGTAGAGAGCCGAATGGCTTGAACAAATAGGGGGGCAGCTCTTAAAAAAAATCGAACGAAGCCATCCCGGTCCACACGCAAACCAACCGGGCGCTGGCAAAAAACGTAGAATACTATGAAAGGTATTATCGGAAAGAAAATCGGCATGACCAGCGTGTTCGAGCCGAATGGTAAGCAGACTGCCTGCACCATCATCGAAGCTGGCCCATGTGTGGTGACACAAAAGAAAACCGTCGAAACGGACGGATACAACGCCCTCCAAATTGCATTCGGCGAGCGCAAAGAGAAAAACACTCCCAA
>JAMIQN010000236.1:0-1660 GCA_035914595.1 Chitinophagaceae bacterium
GACTTCTCAAGACTGCCTCTTACCGTATAATCACTGACCTTATTGCTGGCAGGTTGCGCTCCCGCAGAGCCTGATTTCCCTTCAGATCAGCACTCAAAACTCAACTCAAAAACCAGCTCAACCACCAACTATTTTTGACCACATTGCCTCAAAAAAACAACTGGGAAAAAGGGCGTTCTTACCCTCTTCCCAGCCGGCCTCTAATTGTTTCTTACTCCGAGGCTATTGAACCGGCACAATCTGATACACCTTACCTGTAGCACCCGTCATGGCCTGATTGTCGCTGGAAAGGATATACACTTCACCGGCTGCATCCTGACCAAATCCATTGATGTATTGATGAAGGCCTGTCTCATAGCCGTGAAGCTGCAAAGGCTGGAAGCTGCGTTGTCCCGCGCTGCGCGGTGAAACATATACCATTCCGTCGGGTGCTGCCGTTTGCGAATAGCTACCGAAAATGTAGCTGCCTTGTAATTGCGGTAGCGCTGCACCACGATAGACATACCCGCCGATAATTGCTGTTGCAATGCCCCCAAGCGGATTAGATGAATTGTTCAGTTCAAGGACCGGGTCCGTCAGCGGAATGCCACGGCCATCAGTGCTGGGGCAGCTTGCACGCGGGCTGGTGTTGTTGTCGGTGTTGAAGCAAAGGCTGCCTTCCTTTACGTTCCATCCATAGTTGCCGCCGGAAGTCACCACATTCAATTCTTCGCGCATCGCCTGGCCTACATCGGCGAGGTATAATTCGTGCGCACCACCCATGTCGAAGGAAAAGTGGTAAGGATTGCGGAAGCCGAAAGCATATATCTCCGGACGAACACCGGCTGTTGCGGCGAATGGATTGGAGGCCGGAATTCCATAAGGCGTTCCCTGATTGACATCAATACGCAACAACTTGCCGAGCAGGTTGGCACTAATATTTTGAGCGTTGCCACCTGCATTGGTAGCGTACCAGTCGTCCACATGACCGGCGCCTGCATCGTTTTGTCCGCCGCCATCGCCCATTGAGAGGTAGAGATAACCATCCGGCCCAAATGCCAGGCAACCTCCATTATGATTGACTCCCGGCCAGTCTTCGGTCAATATCACACGTTCAGAATTAGGGTCTGCCACGTTTGGATTGAACGACGAAACCCTGAACTCCGAAAGCCGATTGGCATGATTCCATTGCACACCAAAAGCCGGCCCGCCGGGGCGCCGTTCCACCGAATAATAGACGTAGAACTTGCCATTGTTTTTATAGTCGGGATGAAAGGCAAGGCCCAGCAAACCGCATTCTCGCAACTCCGGCGTCATCGGAATCAGTCGCGATGAAATGTCCAGAAAAGGCTCCGGTAGTTTGCGCCCTTCCGCTGTGATGACCCAGATTTTACCCACCTGATCTACAACAAAGCGTCGCCCACTGTTGTCGGGGGCTGATACCAGCGTAATGGGCGAAACAAGACCATCCGTCACCAACCGAAGCGTGGCCTGCGGTGGCGGCGCAGATCCTTCATCATTATCCTTGCTGCAGCCGGAATTTCCGATGGCCACTGCAGTCATCAAGAGCGCCACGATGGTTGAGGATATCCTGCGTGCATTGCTATGTGCTATCATGTGTGAGGAATTTTTGGGGGTGATTAAAGAATGTTCAAACGCCTTCCTCGAAAATTATTGAGCC
>JAMIQN010000237.1:0-8126 GCA_035914595.1 Chitinophagaceae bacterium
GCGGACACGTGCCGTGGGCCGTTGGCTTTTCCGCTCTGTGTCGCAAATCGGGATTCATTATCCCAACAGCATGCTCAGCGGAGCTTCTGCCTTTTCTTCTTTGAAAAAAGGGATGCGCCTTCCTTATGTGCCACTACCCGATGGCTCTGCATTGCAGGACCGGATTCAGGCTATGAAATTTCACTTGCTGGTCCTTGGCACAAAGGAGCAATCACAGTCCACACAATCACTGTTTGCAGGCTTTTCAAACGAATTGATGAAAGTCGTTCACATTCCGGAGTCTTCCATTGCCGAGAAGATGGGGCTTCGCGGGCCTGCTGCCATTCTCGTCCGCCCCGACCATCATATTGCGATGGCCACGCCCCTGAATCAGGTAGCCGGCATCAAAAGCTATCTGGAACGAATTGCCGTCAAACAGGGCTAAGTGAGCCGCATTGCTTAGCGCACGATAAAGACCGGAATCTTCACAAGGTGGCGCACGGAATTGATGGTTTCACCAAAAATCCAATCGAGGAAGGTGCGGTGGCCGTGCCCGGCAACGATGAGCAGGTCAGCTCCCTCTTCCGCCACGATGCGGGCTATTTCTTTTGCACGATAGCGGTAGCCTAAGACGGCCTTGGCATCAAAGCCCTGACTCTTGTAGAAGTGTGCAAATTCTTCCAGTCGCTTCTGGTCTTCCATTGCTTCCAGGTCTTCGGTTTCTGCGCCCATGTGGCGGGCAGCCGCGCTTTCAAGAATATGAATCAACACGAAGCGGGTATCGGGCTTTGCCAGTTGAAGGCCATATTCCAGCATTTGCATGTCGTGGCCGGAATAGTCCAAAGCCAGAGCAATGGTGCGGAATCCCTTACCATTTTTCACAGTAGCCAGTTCTGAAATGGGGTGCATACCGGCATGTGTTCCCTGATACTTGCGGAGCAACGGATACAGGAAGGTAACCCCAAGAAGGGCCAGCACAGCCAGTCCTATCAACACAACCAGGGCCGTCACCCAGGGCTCCGGATGCCGTTCGATCAGAGCCAGCGCTTCTTCCACCACCAGCTTCACATTCAACGCAACAATGATGGTTGCCACCGTCCACGCAAGCACTTTCACCAAAGGCTTGATGACAAAGGCGCCCATACGCCGGCGGTCGCTGACGAAGTGAATGAGCGGAATCACAGCAAAAGCCAGTTGCATGCTCAGCAGCACCTGACTAAAGACAAGGAGATTGTCCACTTCAGATTCGCCGGCCACCCAAATCACGATAGCTGCGGGGACGGCGGCCAACAAGCGTGTCAGTAGGCGCCGCATCCAGGGGTTGATGCGCAGGCTGAGGTAGCCTTCCATCACAATTTGCCCGGCGAGGGTGCCGGTCACGGTGCTGCTTTGGCCGGCTGCAATCAACGCAATGGCAAAAAGGTGACTGCTCCATTGCTCACCCAGCATCGAATGCAATAGTTGGTGCGCATCCTTGAGCGTAGCAACTTCCGCATGGCCTCCTTTATGAAAAACGGCAGCGGCAAGAATTAGAATGGCCGCATTCACCAGCAAGGCAAGATTGAGTGCGATGCCACTATCCCAATTGTTGTAGCGAATGGCTTTGTGAAGACCAACAGGATCGCGGCGCACCTTGCGCGTTTGCACCAGTGCCGAGTGCAGGTAGAGATTGTGCGGCATCACCGTAGCACCGATAATACCGATGGCGATATACAACGCGGCAGAGTTGGGAATAGAGGGTTTCAAGCCGGTGGCTACTTCTGCCAGATCAGGCTTTGCCCAGAAAAGCTCCACCAAAAAACAAAGGCCGATGATGCCTACCAGCGCGATGATGAAAGCCTCCATTTTGCGCATGCCCAAACGCTGGAGGTAGAGCAGCAGAAAGGTGTCCAACAGCGTAATACCGACGCCCCAGAGCAGCGGAATATGAAGCAGCAGATTCAGGCCAATAGCCATTCCTAAAACCTCTGCGAGATCACAGGCGGCAATGGCCAATTCGGCAAGCACATATAAGGCCCCGTTGACGTAACGCGGATAGACCTCCCGATTGCACTGTGCCAGATCACGACGCGCCACAATGCCCAGCCGCGCAGACAAACTCTGAAGCAGTAGCGCGATGAGATTACTCATCACCAGCACCCAGATCAGGGTGTAGCCAAATTGTGCACCGCCCTGCAGGTCTGTCGCCCAGTTGCCCGGGTCCATATAGCCCACACTGACGAGGTAGGCAGGCCCGAAAAATGCAGCTATGCGGCGCCAGCCTCTTTTGCGTGTAGAAGGGTCCACGCTGTCGTGCACATCCGAGAGGGAATTATTGTGAGAGCCTACTACATTCATTGTTAGGCAAAGCTAACTACCAAAATTTAAGGTGCCGTCTTTTTGAAAAGAAAATTCTGAAATCCGCGCAGTGCAAGGCTTTAGCGAAGTTTTTTGAAAACCCAATCCTCCGCGTGTCGCCCTGAAAAAAATTCTGCCAGTAACTTTGCTCATGGCAGCAAACGCTAAGTTTTACGGCGAGGGTCTCACATTCGATGATGTACTGCTCGTCCCCGCTTACTCAGAAGTTCTACCCCGGGAAGTAAGCATTTCCACTCAACTCACGAAAGACATTAAGCTCCAGATGCCCATGGTATCTGCGGCGATGGACACGGTTACGGAAGCCCGTCTGGCCATTGCGCTGGCACGCGAAGGCGGCATCGGCATGTTGCATAAAAACATGAGCATCGAGCGCCAGGCCGAAGAAGTTCGCAAGGTGAAACGCTCCGAAAGCGCCATCATCATTGACCCTGTCACACTCAGCCCGGAAGCCACAGTTGGCGAAGCCCGCCGCCTGATGCGCGACAACCGGATTGGCGGTATTCCCATCGTAGATGGTAATAACAAACTGGTGGGCATCCTCACCAACCGCGACATGCGTTTTGAAAAGAACAATGCACGTCCGGTGCAGGAAATCATGACCCGCGAAAATCTGGTCACGGCCCCGCTGGGTACCAATATGACCACCGCTGAAGGCATCCTCGAACAATACAAAATCGAGAAGCTGCTCATCGTGGATAAAGACGGTAAGCTGGCCGGCCTGATCACCTTCCGCGATATCCAACATCTGAAAAGCCATCCCAACGCTGCCAAAGACAATCTGGGGCGTTTGCTGGCAGGTGCTGCTGTAGGCATTACTGCGGACACGCTGGTTCGGGTGGAAGCCCTTAAGGCGGCAGGCGCCGATGTCATCACACTGGACAGTGCCCACGGCCATTCCCGCGGCGTCATTGAGATGGTGAAGACGGTCAAAAAAGCATTTCCAGGCATCAATCTCGTAGCCGGAAATATTGCTACTGCGGCTGGTGCTCTTGCCCTTGCAGAAGCCGGTGCCGACGCGGTGAAAGTGGGTGTAGGCCCCGGCTCCATCTGCACCACGCGGGTGGTTACCGGCGCGGGCGCTCCTCAACTCACTGCCATCATCGAAGCAGCCCAGGCATTGAAGCCACTGGGAGTTCCCGTCATTGCCGACGGCGGCATCCGCTATACAGGCGATATGGTAAAGGCTCTGGTGGCCGGCGCCTCCTCGGTGATGGCCGGCTCCATCTTCGCAGGCACGGAAGAAAGCCCCGGCGAAACCATCATCTACGAAGGCCGAAAGTTTAAGAGCTATCGCGGGATGGGCTCGGTAGAAGCCATGAAAGAAGGCTCCTCCGACCGCTATTTCCAGGACGTGGAAGCCGATATCAAAAAGCTGGTGCCGGAAGGCATCGTAGGCCGCGTTCCTTACAAAGGCGAGCTGTCTGAAATCGTGCAACAGTTTGTGGGCGGTTTGCGTGCAGGCATGGGCTATTGTGGCGCCAAAGACATTGCTACCCTTCAGGAAAAGGCTCAGTTTATTCGGATTACCGCTGCCTCTATGGCAGAAAGTCATCCGCATGATATCGTCATCACGAAGGAAGCACCGAACTACAGCCGATAGCAGAAAAAATTGGGTAGCCGGCAAGCAACGCTTTTAGCCGCCTAATACCTGCCAATGCTCAGCAACACCAGCGTACAGGCCTCAACCGACTGAATGCCTGCGGCTTGAGCACGTGCTTCCAGTTCCGGATTTTCCGTGCCGGGATTGAAAATGATTCGGGCCGGCTTCAGCGAAAGGATATAGTCGTAGTAAGGCTGCTGATTTGTAGGATTTAGGTAAAGTGTTACCGTATCTATGTCATCGAAAGTGGCGGCTTCAATGCCGATGGGGACATCCTGCACCTGCCCTGCCCGCCGGCCAATAGCCACCACCGGATGTCCGTGTTTACGAAGGGCCAGGATGGCTTTATTGCTGTATCGTGCAGGGTTTTCGGAAGCGCCTAATACCAAAGTTCTTTTGCTCATTATTCCAATGCTTAAGTCCGTTGGGGATGTATCCAAAATAGCGCCGGGACGGAAGGGCCTGCCATTTTTGTTTCGGTTGGCATCAATTCGGCTATTTTTGCGCGGCTTTTCCAGGCAGGCTGTAAGCCTTTCCCCTAAAGGTTCTTACCGCTTTTACTCCAGTAAATTCTTTTAACCGATTCAATAGCTCATGTCTGTTCTCGTCAACAAAAATTCCAAAGTAATCGTTCAGGGTTTCACCGGTACGGAAGGCAGTTTCCATGCTTCGCAAATGATAGAATACGGCACCAACGTAGTAGGTGGTGTCACGCCGGGCAAAGGTGGCTCCAGCCATCTGGAACTGCCTGTTTTTAATACGGTTCGCGACGCTGTGAAGGCCACACACGCCGATGTCTCCATCATCTTCGTTCCGCCAGCCTTTGCAGCCGACGCCATCATGGAAGCAGCCGACGCAGGCATTCAGGTCATCATCTGCATCACCGAAGGCATTCCCGTTCAGGACATGGTGATGGCCAAGGAATATATCAAGGGCCGCAACTGCCGCCTGATTGGCCCCAACTGCCCCGGTGTCATCACGGCGGGCGAGGCAAAAGTGGGCATCATGCCGGGCTTCGTATTCAAGGAAGGTCGGATTGGCATCGTTTCCAAGTCTGGAACACTCACCTATGAAGCTGCTGATCAGGCAGTAAAAGCTGGCCTTGGCGTATCCACGGCCATCGGCATCGGTGGCGACCCAATCATCGGCACCACCACACGCGAAGCCGTTGAACTACTGATGAATGACCCCGAGACGGACGGCATCATCATGATCGGAGAAATTGGTGGCAATATGGAAGCAGAAGCAGCCCGCTGGCTGAAAGACAATATGCGCAAACCGGTTGTCGGCTTCATCGCCGGCCAGACGGCACCTCCCGGCCGCCGGATGGGCCATGCCGGAGCCATTGTTGGCGGTGCCGAAGACACAGCCGCTGCCAAGATGAAAATCATGCGCGAATGCGGCATTCATGTGGTGGACAGCCCCGCCGACATCGGCAAGACGATGGCTGCTGCCATTGACAAGAAACTGGCAACGGCCTAATCGGTCTGCGGCCCTAACCCCGCACGACCATGCCCGCCCACACTTATCGTGTTATCGGTCTGATGTCCGGCTCTTCTCTTGATGGGCTGGACATCGCCTTTATGGACCTGACCGAACAGGATGGCCAATGGCGGTATGCCTGGATTGCTACCGACTGCATGGCCTTTCCCGAAACATGGACCGAACGGCTGCGGCAGGCGCCAGGTCTTCCGGCTGCTGCATTCCTGAAAACCCATGTGGACTTCGGGCATTTTTTAGGCAAAGCCGTCAACCATTTTTTAAAAGAAAAAGGAAATGGCCTGCGCCCCGACTTCATTGTATCCCACGGACATACGACCATCCACGCCCCACAGGAAGGGCTGAGTTGGCAATTGGGGGACGGCGCTTCTATCGCCGCGGAAACGGGTCTGCCGGTAATTTCTGACTTGCGCCAGATGGATGTGGCTCTGGGTGGTCAGGGCGCGCCTATTGTGCCCATTGGCGACCGGCTCTTGTTTGGCGACTATGAGCTGTTGCTCAACGTGGGCGGCATTGCCAACGTCACCATCCTGCAGCAGGGCCTTGCCTTTGACATCTGTCCCTGCAATCAAATTCTGAATCATTTTGCGCAGCAACTGGGGCTACCCTTCGACGAGCGTGGCGCGCTGGCTGCCGGAGGTATGGTAAACAAAGAAGCCTTGCACGCGCTAAGTCAGGAAGGCTATTATGCGCAGATGCCACCGAAGTCTTTGGCAAATGAGTTCTCCGTTTCGCGCATCATTCCTGCGATTGCTGCCGCCTGCTCCAATCCTGAAGACGCGCTGGCGACCGGTACAGCTCATATTGCCACGATGATTGCCAAGGCGTTGCAGCCGTTTTTGACTGAAGGAGGCCGCCAGAAGATGTTGGTGACCGGCGGTGGGGCCTTCAATGATTATTTGCTTGAAAGCATTCAAAAGCAGCTTCCCCGGCTTGCCCTGACGGTGCCCGATACGAACCTGGTTCAGTTCAAGGAAGCGCTGGTGATGGGCCTGATTGGGGCCTTGCGCTGGCGCGGCGAAAGCAATGTGCTATGTTCTGTAACCGGCGCCTCGCGCAATAGTATTGGCGGGGCCGTTTGGGCGGGGAAATGAGGGGAGCTTGTTTGATTTTCACAAGCTTATCGGCTTAGGATTGGGGTTGTACGCCCCGTCCGGAGTCGTGGTTTCTAGCTGTTTGTAGGTGCTACAAACATTTGGCCCCGCTGGGGTCTTGCATCCGCCGGCTGCTTCGCTCCTTACTTAAGCGCCAATCACCTTTAAGCTACCCTACCACGTTTTCAACCCGCCTTTTCAACCTAAAACCTTCCCCGCTTTAATCGGCTCCTTCTGCACCTGCACCGTGGCTGTCGGCGGCTTCCCCATTTACAATCCGATATACGGCCTGGGGCTGATGATAAATCCCGCGATTGTATTTATTGCCCAAAACAATAACGGTGAAATTGTCTTCAATAAAACGATAGAAGCAGGTATTGTTGCCATGCCACCAGCCGTTGTGGTAGATGATTTTGTAGCCGTCTGGGTAGCAGAGCATTCGCCATCCGAGCCCATAGTTTTTGATGCCGGGCCGCTCGAAGGAGCAGGGACCATAGGCTTGCGCCAGGGTTTCATTATTGAGCAGTGTGTGGCGGTATAGCGACTGGTCCCAGCGGTACAAATCCTCGACGGTGCTGTAGATGCCTTTATCACCATAAATACCGTCGGCAAACATGATCGCTTCGCGCCGCCAATTGTATTGATAGCTGATGGCCGCATTGGTAGGATATCCTTTTGCAGCATCAAAAACAAAGGTGTGGTCCATGCCAAGCGGCTTGAAGAAGTATTCCTCCATAAACTTGGGATAGGGCATCTCCGTCACCACTTCAATGACGCGGGCCAAAGTGGCGTAGTTGGTGTTGCTGTACTCAAAACGCGTGTTGGGCTTAGATTCCAGCCGCGGCTGATACTTCGCAATCATCTCCATCAGGCCTTCATTATTGATCGGCGTAGTCAGGTCGCGACGATAGTTGCCGTACCAATGAGTGTAATCAGGCAGGCCGCTCCTGTGGCACAATAACATGCGCAGGGTAATCCCTTTGTAAGGCCAGCCTTTGATGTATCGCTCTACGGGCGAGTCTATGTCGAGGTACTTATGCTGCCACAGAAAAAGGATGGCGCCGGCCGTCAGCGTCTTGGAAGTGGAGGCGAGTTGCGAGGCCGTGATCGGCGACCAAGGCAGTTTTGTTTCCCGATTGGCATAGCCGAAATAGCGTTCATAAAGCACGCGCCCTTTATAGCCAATCAGCACGCTGCCATTAAAGCCCCGGCGCACCTGCAATTGATAGAAAGAATCCAGCCTATGGCGGATGGGCTGCCATTCGGGTGCGGTCGTATCGGTATAGGAGATGGCAACAGCTCCAAATTTTCGTGGCTCTTCGTGAAATCTTGGGGAAGGACTGGCTTTCACCTGGCCTTTATCAGAGTGGCAGGCAACCAGGCACACACAGAGGATTGGGAAGGCGAAATATCTATGGAGCGTACGACGGAACAATTGCTTTCTTGTTTATTGGCTGAAAGCGGACAAAGATAGGAAGGCATCGAACGGAGCCGGGATTACAGCCGCTCCTTCACATGCTCCTTCAATGCATCCATCAGCTCGTAATAGCACTGTGTCAGTTCGTAATAGCGTCCTACAAAGGTTTCGTATGCCG
>JAMIQN010000238.1:0-2362 GCA_035914595.1 Chitinophagaceae bacterium
CGTCTATTGGCCTATTCTTCTCAATTTTTTACCATGCAATTTTTGAAAGAAAATCAAGCGGAGACTCCCGGAAAATCAGGTCTGACAGCGCTCTAATCCTTCATCACTTTCTCCCACAAAACCGGAATCCGCCGAATCCAGCCCAGCTCTTTCATCTTCTCTTTGGCTTCAATGACGGGCGAACCGAAATAGACCTTACCCCCTTCGATAGAAGCCGGTACGCCACTCTGTGCATACACTACGGCGCCTTTGCCAATCGTCAGGTCTTTGTTGACGCCCACCTGCCCCCAGAGTGTGACTTCATCTTCAATAATGGTCTTTCCGGCAATGCCAACCTGTGCAGCAATCAGGCAGTTCCGGCCGATGACGCAGCCATGCCCGATGTGGATCTGATTGTCCAGCTTGGTGCCCGCCCCTATGATGGTGTCGCCGCTGACGCCCTTGTCGATGGTGCAGCCGGCGCCAATTTCTACATCATGCTCAATGAGTACCCGGCCGCAGCTTTCCAGCTTATCGTATTGCATTTCGCGCTCTTTGCGCCGCTTGAAATAGAAGGCATCGGCACCGATGACCGTGCCGGCATGAATAATCACGCGGTCGCCGATTTCACAATGATCGTAGATCACCACACCGGGATGGATGATGCAGTCTTTGCCAATGCGCACATGGTTGCCTACAAAAACGCCTGGTTGCAGGATGCTGCCTTCGCCAATCACGGCGGTAGCAGCAATGCTGCGGTCTGCAGGTTCAAAAGGACGGAAGTGTTTTACCAGCGAAACGTAGGCTGCAAAAGGGTCTTCACACACCAGCAGCGTCTTGCCTTCGGGGGCCTCCAACTCTTTGTTGATGATGATGATGGTGGCGGCAGAACGCAGGCATTTGTCGTAGTATTTCTCAAAGTCCACAAACGAAATATCGCCGGCCCGCACCTTATGAATTTCATTGATTCCGGTAGCTTGCTGCAGGCGGTCGCCGATCAGTTTTGCACCAATAAAATCAGCCAGCCAGGAGACGGCCACAGGGGCAGGCAGGTTCATACGCTTATGTTTGGGCAGCGAAATTAGGATGGTGAAAGATGGCGTAGCGGAGCGATTCTGAATGCTCTGTTTCCCTTTTAAAACTGAGTCCATTGGCAACTGATTTTCACGAGCTTTTTCTAAACCTCAATGGCAGCCTTAGGCTTTCCACTGCTCCTGCCTTAACCGCAACGAATCAGGCCTTTCGGTATGGCTACGGATTGTTTGAAACCATGCTGGTGCGGGAAGGGCGCGTTCGCCTGGAGAGTGCCCATTATGCCAGGCTTTGTGCCGGCATGGAGGCTCTGGGTATCCATCATGAAGCCGGTTTTGTGGCAGAGTTGAAGCATCAGTTGCAGGAGACCTTGCGGCGAAATCGACATGAACACCTGGCGCGGGTCCGCTTGCAGGTCTGGCCTTCCGATGAGGGGGTGGCTTCCTATTGCATTGAAACAACAGAGCTTATGGAGAAGGAACTGCATCAGGAGCGCGGGCTGAAACTGGGAATTGCCTCGGGCATCCTGCGCACGGCAGATGCAGTCAGCCGGTACAAAACCTGCAACCGAATAGCGTATGTTCTGGCTGAGCGTCAGGCACAAATGGCAGCCTGGGACGATGCCCTCCTTTTGAATCAATATGGGCGCCTTGTAGAGTCGTCTGTTTCCAACCTGTGGTGGATGCAGGAGGGGCGGATTTACACGCCGGCCCTGGAGGAAGGCTGTGTGGCCGGTGTGGTGCGCGACTATCTTTTGAAAAAGCTGCCCTCGTCGGGTTATGTTGTTGAAGAGGTGGCTGCCGGGCCCGAGCGGCTACAGGAGGTGGAAAGTATCTGGCTGAGTAATGCCATCCGTGGGCTGCGCTGGGTACAGGATTTTGAAGGGAAGAAGAAAGACCCCGGGCCGGTTGCGGCGTTGAAGGCCTTGTTGGAAGAGGGGTGGTGAGGGGGTAGTCCTTATCCGAAAGGGTGAAGATGGCAGCCCAATTCAGTGCTTATTTATGATGCCAGCCGCATTGATATCTCGCGGTTCCGGGTAACTAAATTTTGACACAACTATGTTTTTGTAGCGTCGATACTCAATATTTTTTGAGATTGCGCATCCGTAAAAAGAGTAACTCGATATATATTTGTAGCGTGACTACTCCAAAAAAAATAACGATTTCATTAGGAGAGGTTTGCAAAATTCGTACTGGCGTGTTCGCACAACCCAGGCGTAATGGAGATGTACTCTATTTACAAGCAAGGCATTTTGATGAACAAGGCCTCAAAGTGGAAGGTGGTGAGGTCGCGTGGGTTAGTCAGGATTTTTCGTCCAGACATTTTCTTAGAAATGGAGATGTACTCTTTG
>JAMIQN010000239.1:0-6158 GCA_035914595.1 Chitinophagaceae bacterium
AATTCACCGCAATTCTTTCCAATTGACATAATGCCGCGTTCACGCAACAACTGCTTAACACGAAATGGCATGAAAAAAGAAGCAACACCGACAATAGGACGATGGCAATAACCGGGGAAAAGTTGTTTCCTTAAAACCCTCTAAAACCGGCGCCCAGATTACATTCCAGCGCCGTCGCACTTCATCGCATTTTTTGTAAAAAGACGCGGCAGTTCACGTCAAAATCCGGGCACTTCCAATAGCCGTTTAGTGCCGACTTGGTCATACCGATTTTGCTCTTAAAAACGACTCGGCCCCGACAAGATATTCACCGAAATTTTGAGATTGCTCCCATCCAGACCCGCGACAGTTTCTCGCCACTCCATCGAATCGCCCATTGCCAAAAGGGAGAGATATACATTTATACCTCTTACATCAGTTGGATTTACATTTTGTTTGGCCCTGCAAAATAATTATCAGTGCAGGTCCGACTCTTGGGTTAACCCTGCTCCTCGCAGGATATATTTACCAAAGATGTCAAACTCAAGGTTTATTATTTCTCCAACATTCAGCCCCGAAAAAGTTGTGTGAGAAAAAGTATAGGGAATGACCGCCACGGAAAACTCATCTTCTGTGACGTGAAAAGCCGTCAGGCTGACACCATCCACACATATTGATCCCTTCTCCACAATCAAGGGTGCAAATGCCTTTGGGTACCGGAATTCAAACAGCGTACTACCCTGCTCCTCCTTCACCGAACAACATTCTGCAACGGCGTCCACATGCCCCTGCACAAAGTGCCCATCTAACCGATCACCCACACGCAGCGCCCGTTCCAGATTCATTCGCTGCAATGGCTTCCAATTGCCCAAGGTAGTCTTGGCAATGGTTTCAGCAACTGCGGTCACCCGGTGGCAGCCGGGTAGCAGCTCCACAACGGTCAGGCAAACGCCGTTATGAGCGAGGCTTTGGTCAATCTTCAGTTCGTCGCTGATGGGGCTTTCAATCCAAAAATGAAGGTTGGAACCATCCGCCTGCACCTCGCGCACAAGGCCCGTGGCTTCTATGATGCCTGTAAACATGGATTATTGTCGGTAAGCAGTGCCCTGATGGGTGGTGACACCCGTGTCGGAAACTACATTCAAGAAAATGTGCAGCCGGACGCTATCGGCCAAGGTCCGCGTAATGGTGCCGCTCACCGTGTCCTGCAAGCGGCAAAGAATCTGACCGCTGCCTACCAGCGTGTCTGCATAAGCAAACAATGCACGATTAGCCGTAAAGCTTATACTGCCGCTGTTTGCGCAGAATCCGGTCACCAAAAATTTATTCTGATCCTTCGCACTTACACGAAGAAGTAGCGGTACAGCTTCCACGAATTGCCCGTCTGAAAACACGGAATCCTCAAACGAATAATCTCCCACGAACAAATCGCTGGGATAAATGCAGACGCTGTTATCTGCCGTCCCGGGGAAATCAAAATTGTAATTCACTGCTGTGGGGTCATTGCAGTACGGCCTTGAAAGGCGCGGGTCATACTGGCCGGGCGTATCCTGATACTTCTTGCAGGAAGGCGCCAGTAGAGCCAGGCCCAGCACCAGGCACATCCACAGGCGGCCTCTACTATTTTCAGAGACGGTGCACTTCAAAAAAGGCATGAGCAAATCTATTGTTTTGCACCTGCCTTTGCCACGCCGATTTTGATACACATTAGGCCACTTGCCTTATCTTTGCAGCCCCAAAACGAATTTTCACAAAAAGGGGGTATCTCATCTATGCTGATCATTGATGCTAAAGACTGCGAAAACATTGACAAGGCGCTCAAGAAGTACAAGAAGAAATTCGAGAAAAGCCGCACCCTGCTGCAACTCCGCAAGCGCCAGGCTTTCGTAAAGCCCTCCGTACGTCGCCGTACCGAAGTGCTCAAGGCCGTCTATCGCCAACAACTGTTGGAAGGTCGCCTGGACGATTAATCACAGCAGCTTCACTCCCTGATATTCAACCCTTCGCCAAGGCTAACTTTGGTGAAGGGTTTTTTTATGCGCCTTTCCGAAGGAATTATCAAGTTTATCGAGCACCTCCGCTTTGAAAAACGCCGATCTGCACACACCACGGCAAACTATCAGCGGCAGCTCCTCCAGTTTCTTCAATTTTTTCAGGAAAGCTTCGGCTCTGACCCCGAGCTGAAATCCGTTTCGCATCATCACATCCGAAGCTGGCTGGCCGCAATCAAGGAGGCCCGGCCCGGCGTGAAGGTGAGCACTCTGAAGCTGAAGGCCGCGGCACTCAGTTCACTTTTTCATTTTGCCCATGTGCAGGGCCTGGTGAAAAAAAATCCGGTGCGCCAACTGCACTCCATGCCTTTGCCGAAGCGGCTTCCTGTGGCTGTAGAAGTAGCACAGGCAGAAGCGCTCACAGCACACCAGGCTTTCGATCAGGGTTTCCGGGGATTTACAGACCGGCTCATCTGCGACCTGCTTTACAGCACCGGCATACGCCGGCAAGAGCTCATCCAGATCCGCGAAACCGACATTGCCTGGGGCCAGAAAATGATTCGGGTTTTGGGGAAAGGAAATAAAGAACGCTACCTGCCGGTGAGTGCGGCCTTGCTGGATGACCTCCGCGATTATATCGCTGCCAAGAAGAAAGAATTGGAACAGCCCAACCGTGAATTTTTACTGGTCCTTCGAAGCGGTAAACAACTATATCCAGGCTACGTCTATCGGGTGGTGCATGCTCGGCTACAAGAGCTGACAACGCAGGAAAAATGCAGCCCCCACATGTTGCGCCACAGCTTCGCGACCCACCTGCTGAACAATGGTGCCAACATCCAGGCTATCCGCGAACTGCTGGGCCATTCCAGCCTTGCCGCCACGCAGATATATGCGCACTCTGACGTCTCGATGCTGAAGAAGATTCACGCGAAGAAGCACCCGCGCGGATAAAAGCTTAGTCGCTGCAACGCACTGCTGCAGCACACGGGAAAAGCCTAATAGTAGCAATAGCCCTGAACGGTGCCATCGCCGAAAATGCTTCATCGAAGAACGGAAGCTGACTACCTAATCATCTTCACGAAAGACTTCCTCCAAAGTCCGGAGAGCCTGTCACTTCAGGGTTTCCCAGTTTGCGCTGCTTTTGCTCAGCAGGTTTTCTATAGCCTTTTCACGACGGTGGAGGCGGATGCGCAGGGGAGAAAAAATCCAGCGGTCTTTCAGGCGGCTGAGCCTGTCTTTGGGCGGCAAAAAAAGCAGGCGCTTGAACCAACCCCAAGCTGCAAAATGGCGGAAACAGCGGCTGAGGCGGACGAAGTAAATGACCAGACTGTTGTCGGCATTTTCGAGGAGCTGCTCCAATTCGCGCGGGTCGCAGAGTGAAGAAATCACCAGCACCGAGCCCTGCTTCGTGTTGAAATAGGAGGAGAGGTCTTTGTCGTGTTGCCAGGTGCTGGCGCTGATGAGCCGCCCCACGCGGTCGCGCTCTTCCAGGCCCTCGGGCAGCATCAACGTCTGATCGGGGATGTAGCGAATCTGCCAGTCTTTGGCAGCAAGCGCATCATATACCGTCCAGATGTTGTTCTTAAAAAAGTTGAGCATCTCGGCGCCAAAACCGTTTTGCAACCAGCCTTCATGGATGCCTGCGTGAAAGCTCGCATAGAGGTAAAGGTGCGATGCGTAGGGCTCGAAGCGCTCGGGGATGCGCACCACGAGGTCGCCATTTTTGGCGTAGAGTTTCCACACGATGCGGCGCACATCATCGCCTGCTTCAAAGTCTTTGTAGTTGAGATAATCTCCGTCCACACGGCGCATCTGCTGAATGCGGATGTCGGTCGTTTCCGTCTTGCGGGGAGCGGCTTCGCGAGTTGCTTCACCCCGAAGCAGAGGCGGCTGATAGAAGCTGCCTGAGGTGGGTTGTGCTGCCGCAAAGGAGAACAGATGGAGCATGTCTTCAAAAAAGACAAAGCCCCCGCGGAGCTGGTATTCGCGCACGTCCGGCAGCATCAGGCGGCTACGCCCGGCAATAGCGCGGCGCTCTTCCCGATTGTGACGATGCCGCCGGCCCAGCAATGAAAATTTATCCGTCAGGCGATAATCATCGTAGTAAAGGCAGCCTTTCACAAAGCCCAACAGCGGGCGCATGGCAGCTTCGAGGTCTGCATTCAGAAATACCCGGTTGCTTCTTCCGGCTTTTGACTCAGTAGTAAACTGCAACTGCAGAGCACGCGGATTGCGCCGCCGCAACCACAAAAAACGAAGCCAGGCAAACAAGGCTGTGACCACGGAAAGTGCCGCCAGCAATACCAAAAACAACAGCGCCATCTTCGCCATCAGCACAATGAAGGGCTGGAAGGCCGACCAGTTTGTAGCGTCTGTAGTTTCTTTTGGGTGTGCACTAATTTCTGTAGGATGCGAGCGCAGGATGCGGTAAAAAATCCAAATGGCGACACCACAAAGGAGGGTGTTGAATGTGATGGGGACGAACTGGAGATAGTAGCGAATGCGCCGCCGCAGAAGTTGCCACATGCGAAAGGGGAATAGCTCTGATGGTGCGAAGGCGGAAGTTAGCCGATTGCGGAAAGGCTATTGCGTTAAATCATTGCAGACTCAGCAAAGAATGGTCTGAAACGATTCGAAAATGCCTTTGCAAATACTACCCTTTCGGAGTTTCTCTTCGAAAAAAAGCCGCCGGACTTTTCATCCGACGGCTGCTTGGTACCATACTTTCTTACATCAATGTCGAACGCTGACAACTCTGCTTTTTGCGTACCCATCTGCTTCCAGCCGCAGTGTATAAACACCCGCTGCCAGGTCCGCGACATTCACCGGAAGGGCCGTGTAGCCTGATTGGAGCATTTGATCAGAGCAGATTCGGCGAACAATCCTACCATTCATATCAAGTAGCGAAAGGCTACCTGAAGTGCTGTGACTGAGATGGTATTTCACCACCAATGTTTGCGAAGCAGGCACCGGATAGGGCTGAAGCAAATCCACGTTGGCATAAGCCGTGGGGCCGGGCGGAACACCTACCGGATTGCTGCTGTCAATAACGATGTTTTCATCCCCGGGCTGATAATAGGTGACCAAGAAAAAGACCACCATCATTTCATCGGTAGTGGCTTCGCCTGCCCGCACCGTGACGGGTGGGTTCGATGGATTGTAGGGATTATTAGAGGTGTTGTCAAACGTAGCATTGGCGTAGAGCGTGCTGCCTGCGACCACCTTCATCGCTTTACGAAACATGTAGCTGCCCTGCCAATGGAAGTCCCATTTCGGAATAGACACAAAGCGCTGCGTATCGCCGGCGGGAGTGATGCAGAAGCTTTCAATCTGGGTGCCGATCAGGTGCATGTGCGGCGTGACGCCAAACACCGTAATGTTTATCGGCACCGCCTGCGACTCGGTAAAATGCTCCACTGAATCTGCGTGAATTACAAGAGGGCGATCAATATTGGTGAGGTGATTCAGCGCCGCCACCATCATCAGATTGCGTACGGAGTTGGTAGGCGAAAAGAACAGATGTACCTCAGTGCTGTCGCTCATTCCGGCCGTGCCTGCAGGATAATGTATCTGCATCACGATTCGTGCATTCTTTGGCAAGTTGACACCGAAGCCTTGCGGGATAGTCACTGGCGAAGCACCGGGTACCCAGCCTCCGATGAGCACGGCACTGTCGGTCCCTACTCCTCCAAAATTGGTATAGCCCGGGCCGGGGTCCAGCGAATCAAGGCGTGAGGATGTGCCCGTAGTATCCGCATACAAAAGCACATGGTGCACAATACTCCTGTTACCGGGAATACATTCAAATGCCGTGATGAATTTATCTGCCGTCAGCCCCGTGGGCAGCACAAAGCAGCGGTACACATCACCCAATGATGCATTGGATGTGTAAGCCGGAATTTTCAAAATCAAATCGGGCGTGCCGGGCAAATCACCATAGGGAGAGAAGGTGGGTGGAGGCGGTTCTTTACTTATATCACCACGTGGGCGACCTCCATTCAGCCAATCAAAAATTTTCTGCTTATCAGATGAGGAAAGAACACGTTCGTGCGCAAGGTGGTTGTATTCCGGGTCCGGCGGCCAAGGAGGCATCTTGCCATCTTCCAGCATTGACTTCACAGTAGATGCATGGTTGATAACATCACTATAGCTGAGCAAAGCAAAAGGCGCTACCCCACCCGTCCGGTG
>JAMIQN010000240.1:0-11230 GCA_035914595.1 Chitinophagaceae bacterium
ATCAGCCATCTTTTTCTGCCAGGCTTCCGCCTTGGATTTGTTACGGAAATTTGCCGCTACGCGATAGCCATCGTTGAATAACTCCTGGCACATCGCAGTGCCCAAGCCCCCTGTTGCTCCCGTCACAAGGACGATGTGATTACTGGTTTTCATAAGGTTGAATTTGCTACTAATATGGAAAGGAAAATCTTAATCACCACAAAGGATTGGGATAGCCCTCAGATAGTTTCCGTGCAAGGGATGCCTTATCCTATATTCGTCACGGAGAGATTTCGGGGTTGTTGATTTTGCTGTAGTTGCTGATTTTTTATGTCATTCAAGCGGACGCTCATTCTGGTCACCTGTATCCTGACGCTCCTGTTCGCAGGTATCATATTCCAGTCCGTAAATCTCTACACCCAGTCGGAAGGCACGCACCATCGGATGACGCAGACCACTGCGGCTATCGAGCACTTGGAAAACCTTCATCTTGGACTGGGCCAACTTGCAGATTTCCACCAGCCGAATTATTCAGGAACCGAATCACATCGTGAAGCCGACGCAGGCCTGCTTCTCACCTTAGAAAGACTACGCCAGGCCACAGCACAGCACCCCAATATGCAGGCCAGAGTTCATCACTTGAATGAGCTGGTGAAGCAACGCCTGGTAGATTATCATGGACGGGCATTCGATGGCACAATGCCCTATGCACAGGCAGATTCAGATTTGATTGACACCGTCAACACGATGCTGTTGCAGTACCGCGCCATGCTCCGGAAAGACGTGTCGCGCAATGAATTTTTCAGCCAGCGCCGGCTCCTCTTTTCATTGATTACCTACGCGCTACTAGCCATCGCCCTGCTCGTGAGCCTGCAGCAGGTATATCACCATCTGAAAGGCAGAAGGACCGCAGAAGAAAACGTGCGGCTGGAAGAGAAACGTTCTGCCGATATCCTGCAGGGCACAGGCTTCGTCACTACAGAAATGGACCTGGACGGGACGATCCTTTATTGCAGTGAAAATATGCATGAGCTGAGCGGTTTCCGCGCAGAGGAGCTTGCCGGCCAGCCTTCCACACTGCTCATGCCTGACCCCGCCAAATGGGATGAACCCGACTACTCATTTGCGCGCACGCACGAACTGAAAATCAGAACAGCCTCCGGCGAGGACAAATGGATTTCGTTCCGCTTCATCCCCATCCGGGATAAGCAGGGCACCATCCGAAGCTGGCGCTCCGTAGCCTGGGATATTGACGCCGAAAAGAAAATGGAGGTGCAGCTAAAATCCCTAGCCCAGCAAAGGATGCAGCAGCATCGCCTCACGCAGGAAATCATTGACAACATCCCCTCTGCGGTTTACATCAAAGACCTGGAAGGCCGCTATATGGTGGTCAACAAAAAACTCTGCGAAATCTTTGGGATGACACCGCAGGAGTTGCTGACACACCGTGACGCAGACCTTTTCCAAAATGATAACGTCCAGAATTTCCGCTTTGCCAACGAGCAGGTCATCCTTCACCGCAGCATGGTCACCTACGAAGACGTGGTCATGCGCAATGGCGTGAAGCACTATTACTGGGTGGTAAAATTCCCGTTGCTCAACAGCGCCGGCGAAGTGCAAAACATCTGCGGCCTGGCCACCGACATTACAGAGCGGAAGGAGAACGAACTGCAGCTCATGCAGGCTACCCGCGCCGCCGAACGGGCACGCAGCGCTCAGGAATCCTTCCTGGCCAATATGAGCCACGAAATCAGAACCCCCATGAATGGCATCATGGGCATGAGCAATCTGCTGCTTAGCTCACCCCTTGATCCTGAGCAACGAGACTATACCGAGAACATTTTGGAATCTGCCCGTCACCTGCTGGCCATCATCAATGACATCCTTGATTTTTCAAAAATCAAGAGTGGCAAATTCCGCTTCGAGCATATTCCGTTTAAGCTGCGTCACGCCATTTCAAAGGCGCTGATACCGCTCCAATTCAAGGCAGAAGAAAAGCTCATCGAATTGAAAGTGGAGGTGGACGACATGGTACCCGAAGTGCTGATGGGCGACCCTCTGCGTCTGCAACAAATCCTGATCAACTTGGTGGGCAATGCCCTGAAGTTTACCAGCCAGGGAGGCGTTTATGTGCTGGCGCGATGTGGGGAAGTACATGCCGGCGTGTGCGATCTTGAGATTACCGTCAGTGATACAGGTATCGGCATTCCTGCAGATAAGCTGGAAATGATTTTTGAATCCTTCACGCAGAACAACGCAAACACCTCGCGCAAGTATGGCGGCACCGGCCTGGGGCTCGCCATTGTGAAGCAGTTGGTGGAATTGCAACGCGGCAAAGTGTGGGTGAAAAGCCAGCTCGGTATCGGCTCTACGTTCGGCTTCAGGATTGAGTACAATATCTCCAATATGCCGGGTGAAATGTTTGGCATCACACCAACCGAAGAAGGGGTTGATGGTAACCGTCCTCTGGAAGGGCTAAACTTGTTGGTGGCTGAAGACAACCTCATTAATCAGAAGGTCGTCATGCACACCCTGGCGCGGCAGGGAGCTACTGCCAAAGTGGTGGGTAATGGCCAATTGGCTGTGGATGCCCTGCGCGATGGCCTCACGCATTTCGATGCCGTGCTGATGGACCTTCAAATGCCGGACATGGATGGTTACCTTGCTACCCAGCATATCCGGCAGGAACTGCACAACAACATCCCTATCATTGCCATGACCGCCGATGCCCTGAAGGGGGAAGCCGAGCGGTGCTTCGAGAGCGGCATGAATGGCTATATCTCCAAGCCATTTGAGCCACGAGAACTGTATCAGGAGGTGCTGCGCCTGACTAAAAATCAATCTCACAATGCAGGCGATCAAAACAATAACACCATGAGCAATCAAATCGTTGACTTCTCGTACCTACACGAGCTCTCCGGCAATGACCCTGCCTACATCTCTGAAGTATTGGGCCTCTTCCTCGGCACCATGCCCGATGGCCTCCGCCAGCTTGGTGAGCTGGTGCGTGCCGCTACTGACTACGATGCTATTTACAAGCAGGCGCACTTCCTGAAGAGCAGCGTTTCGGTGGTTCGTGTCCGCGACATGTACGATCAGCTCGCTACCCTTGAAGCGCTGGGAAAAACACACGCTCCGCTGAGTGAAATGATGCCTGTGATGGAGTCCCTCGAAACGATTTATGCAGAGGCGCATCCCGTTCTTGTAGCGGAAAAAGAATCTACAAGCAAGAGCGCTGTATAGCACGCAAGCCTTGCTGCATCCAAAATAAGAAGGGCACTTCCACATGCGGGAAGCGCCCTTTTTTCCAAAAACCACCAGCTTGAAAAAGCCTTAGCTGTTTGCCACCAAGTGTAGTTGGATGTTGACCGTAGGCCGGATGAACTTATCACCCAGGCTCTGATCATTGCCATACACCAGGCCCCAGTTCGTACGATCAATATTGAAGTTGGCATTGGCAGAAATACCCTGTTCTGTTACAGAAATTTTTGCCGGGAAGCTGACGCTCTTGGTGACCCCCTTGATGGTGAGATTACCCGTTACCGTGTGCGTTGCGTCTTTCATCACAAGGTCTGCAGGGTTGCCGGCCACACCTTCCGTAATGCTGCTGATCTCAAACACAGCACTGGGGAACTTCTCTACGTCAAAGAAGTCGCCACTGCGAAGGTGACCACTCAGTTTGAAGACGCCGTTCGTGTCTTCATCCAGGATGTGCAGGCTGTTCATATCAAGTTCGAAACGACCACCGGTAATCGCACCATTGTTCACCGTCAGGCTGCCGCTCTGCAGCGTGAAGGCGCCATGGTGCTGGCCGATAGGCTTAGTGCCAATGAATGAAACAAGGCTTTGCTTCAGGTCCGTTTGGTAGGTCTTGCCGGCAGCAGTTTCGATGGTTACAGCCTCGCCGGTTTTGGCTGCATCAGCTTTCGGGTCGCTTTGGCAGGATGCAAAAGCAGCAGCGCCAAGCAGCAGGAAAAGGAGATGTTTCATGGGGGTATTGATTGAATTTTTTGTGACCGCAAACGTAGATTTTCTTCTAATCATTGTACCTACAAGAATTGTTATAGTTGAATAGACGAACCGAGATCGTGAAGGAGTCTTAAGGCCTCAAAAGCCTTTGAAAAAGGGGTTGCCTATCGGCCCCATTACAATCCGAACAACTTCAAAAAGCCTTCAATTACCGACAGTGAGAGGAAGAACTTTTCACAGCATTTCCAGCCTGGAAAGTCCTTCGCCGGCAGCCAGCAGCCGATACTGTCGGCCCAGGCACAGGGTAACATTCTCCCGCTCGTGGCCGCAAGGCAGGCCAAAGGCAACAGGGAAATTATTTGCAGCTACCTTATCCAAAACAATCTCTTCCAGACATTGCCCAAAGGGCCGTTCGGTGTCTTCCAGGTCTGAAAAACTACCCACTACCAGGCCACACAATCCTTCCAACTGGCCGCTTCGTTTCAGGCTTAGCAGCATCCGGTCTATCTGATACAGATGCTCACCGATGTCTTCGATAAACAGAATTTTTCCTTTGGTATTCAGTTGCGACACAGAGCCACATAGGTGTGCCAATAAAGCAAGATTTCCCCCAACCAGGAAGCCCTGCGCTTCACCCGCTTTGTTCCAGTTGCTCGCCTGAAACTCGTAGCAAAGTGGCCCGCCCGTCAGTGCCAGGCGCAGGCTTTCTATGTAGTAGCTGTGTTCGCTTTCGGGCGTGAAGGCGCCACACATGGGGCTGTGCAGGCTGGCTATTTCCTGCGTTTGATGCAAGTGACTATGCAGTGCTGTGAGGTCTGAAAAGCCGCAAATCCATTTCGGCGCTTCGCGAAATTTTGTCCAGTCAATAGCATCTAAGATGCGAGAGACACCATAGCCGCCACGGCCCGCGAGGATGGCTTTTACCTGCGGGTCGTCCAGCATAGACTGAAGGTCAGCCAAACGCTCAGCATCGGTGCCGGAGAAGTAATACTTACCGGTTCCGATTGTCTTTCCAAGCTTCACCTGAAAGCCCCAGCGCTCCAACACCTTTTTACAATAAGCCACCCGTTCTTCGCCCACAAAGCCTGCGGGGCAGGTGATACCTATCGTGTCGCCGGCTTGCAGAAATGGGGGAATGCGCATAGTCAGAGGGATGGGGTTCGGTGCGCAAATTTCAGCCGCAGCACTTTGCCTTTTTCAACACCAGACAAAGATTTGTCCGTTCTCTTCGCGCAGCGGAAAGGTCTTCAGCTTATAGCCTTCGCCACTCGAATTGTAACCATTCGAAGGATTGAAACGGTAATGATGCACCGGGCAAATGATATGGCCACGCGCATCAACCAGGCCTTCGCAAAGGCGCCCCCCGGCATGTGGACATATAGCCGAAAAAGCAAACACCTTTCCGTCACGGCGTAGTAGGCAAAGCCGCTTCCCTTCCAAATCCATTTCCTGAATGAGACCTTCCGGCAAGGCTTCTTTCGCACCTGCCTTGCGCCATTTCACGCCCTCGCCACTCATCTTTTTCTTGAAAAAAATTCACGCATCAGCCCGGCACATTCATCTGCAAGCAGACCCTGGCTTAGTTGTGCTTTGGGGTGAAAAGGAAACTGCGTTCCGGTGAATCTGCGGTAGCCATTCTTCGCATCCTCCGCACCATATACAATGCGGCCCAACTGACTCCAGAACATCGCACCGCAGCACATCAGGCAAGGCTCTACTGTAACGTAGAGCGTAGCAGTCGGCAGGTACTTGGCACCTATGGATTGAAAGGCTGAAGTCAGCGCGATCATCTCGGCATGGGCAGTGCTGTCGCAAAGGCGCTCCACCTGATTATGGCCGCGGCCAATCACCTTATCGTCCCAAACCACCAATGCACCAATCGGCACTTCATCTTCATCAAATGCAAGCTTGGCCTGCTGGAGCGCCAGGCGCATGTACCGTTCGTCATCGGAAAGTAGCATGGGCGCAAGGTATTACGGGCGCAGCGCTCGCATCATTGCCGCGAAGCAAAAAGGCGACTGAGTGTTCCCATCTTTTTTTGAGAGATTCGCCGGACGCACATTCTAAACCGAAACTGCCATGAAGATGCTCCTCGCCGCCTGCCTTTGTCTGCTGTTTGCCTCCTGCGCCGGTGGCTGGACCGAAGACGACAAAAAACAGCTTCGCAAAGAATGCATGACCCAGTCCGTGCCGCAAATCGGCGAAACCAGAGCGGCTACTTACTGCGACTGTTTCGTGGAGCAGATGGTGCACACCTACCCCGTCTTCAATGATATGATGGACAAATTCAACGTACAGATTGTGGATTCGCTGAAGAAGCATTGCCGCAAGGAAATCGGTCTTCCTTAAGCTATCATCAAGCGTTTTGCCGCAATGCTACAGAAGCACGATAGCGGTCTTCTCCGTATTGGTGATACAGCTCATCAAGCACCTGCAGTACACGGGCAGCACCCCACTCATCGCACCAGGCAAGCAGACCTTTGGGATAGTTGACGCCTTTGGTCATGGCCAGCTCCATGTCGGCTTTAGAAGCAATGCCGAGATAGCAGGCATCCACCGCTTCATTGATCAGCATCGCAACGACGCGCTCCACAATTTTCCGACCGAGGCTTTCGTCCTGCCTGGGTGACGGCTGCTGAGCGCCTTCTGTATAATTGTAAAAACCACGACCACTCTTGCGGCCCAGCCAGCCTGCTTCCAACAAACGTTTTTGCGAGAAAGAAGGCTTGTATCGAGGGTCGTAAAAAAAAGATTGAAAAACGGTCTCGGTAACTACATAATTCACGTCATGGCCGATATAGTCCATCAGCGCGAAGGGCCCCATACGGAAGCCGCCGAGGGTAGTGAGTGCCCAGTCAATGGTAGCCATGTCAGCGATGCCTTCTTCGTAAATCCGTAAGGCCTCGCCATAGTAAGGGCGCGCCACCCGATTGACGATAAAACCGGGTGTGTCCCTGGCAATAACCGGCACCTTGCCCCAGGTCTGCATCAGACTTTTGGCGATAGCCACGGTAGCCTCTTCGGTCTGCAAGGCAGGCACTACTTCTACCAACGCCATCAGTGGTGGTGGATTGAAAAAATGCAGGCCAATTACACGTTCGGGACGCGTGCAGGCAGCAGCAATAGCCGTTACGGAAAGAGAGCTGGTATTGGTTGCAAGGATGCATTCCTGCGACACCTGCAGTTCCAGCGCTGCAAAGAGTTCCTTTTTCACCGCAAGGTTCTCGATGATGGCTTCAATGATCAGTCCGCAGCTACGCAATTCATCGAGGCTGTTGCTGAAATGAAGGCGCGCTACCACCGCAGCGGCATCCGCGATCTTACTCTTCTGCTCCAGCTTTTGCAGGATGGATGTCAGGCCGGATTGCGCCTTGCTGAGCGCCGCCGGATTATTGTCGTACACTACCACAGGATGGCCGGCCACCGCCGCTACCTGTGCAATGCCGGAGCCCATAGCGCCCGAGCCAATGATGCCTATTTGTTGCAATGCCATATTGAAATCAGTTGAAAAAGCAGACTGAATGCAGCCGTCAAAAAGGTGTCAGTAGAGAAGCTTTTGTCGTGTCGCAGCAGGTCTTCTCTCTGATAAGAAATTGATCAGGCCAGGTTCTTTTTCAGTTTCAAAATGCTCCAGTTTGTGTCTTCTGCCACGATGGTATTGACAAGAGTACCGAGGCCTTCGATTTCCATCTTCACCACATCACCGGCCTTCAACCATTGCACCTGATAGTTGGGGTCATTGAGGAGGCCGGTACCATTCAGCTCCAGGAAACACCCGGTGCCTACAGTGCCGCTACCGATGACTTCACCGGGGATGATGTCCACACCATACGAGCAGCGCTCGATGATCTCAGCGAAGGTCCAGTCCATGTCTGCAACACTGCCTTCCGAAACCAGCTTATCATTCACCCAGCAGCGCATCTTCAGGGCATAATTGGCACCCGTGTGGCCGGGCTTGGCGTCGGTTTTATATGCTTCCAGTTCATCGGGCGTTACCAGCATGGGGCCGATGACGGTGGAAAAATCTTTGCCTTTTGCAGGGCCGAGGTTGAGTTTCATCTCTTCCATCTGCAGCGTACGCGCGCTCATGTCGTTCATGATCATGTAACCGGCTATGAAGGCATCTGCATCTGCTGCATGAATATTGCGACCGCTCTTGCATGTAACGATGGCTACTTCAAGTTCGAAGTCAAGCTTCTCAAAATGGTCGGGCATCACGCGCACATCGCCGGGCCCCTGCACGGCATTGTGATTGGTGAAATAGAAAATCGGGTACTGGTCAAACTCCGGAATCATTTCCACTTTGCGGTTACGGCGGGCTGCAGCCACATGCTGGCGAAAAGCATATCCGTCGCGGCAGGAAGTAGGGCGGGGCACAGGCGCCAGCAAAGAAGCCGTATTCAATGAAGCATGGCTTGTGGTTTTGTTCAGGCCACTCTTAATGTCGGCTTCCACCAGGCGCGCCACGGGTGCCAGCGTTTCCCAATTGCGGAGCAGCTCCATCATGGTTTGTGGCAGCCGTGCATCCGCGACTTGCGTATCGTAGAGGTTCTCATTGATGCAAAAGGCGAGTTGTTCGGTGCCTTGATTCAGGTAGCTGACAAGCTTCATAACGGTTTTTGATTTTTCGGGCGCAAAAGTAGCGAGCCTGCAGGAGGCAGCCGGCCCGCATGAAAATGCACGGATGCATGGCTGGAATTCTGCACAATAATTATGATGCAAAGAGGCTGATGAAAAGCAGAATCATGCGGAGCCTCCCTTAGTACCTTGCGACCACTTATGTCAGCACTGCGGTTTTATCAACTACGGGTGGCCGAGGTTCGCCAGGAAACGCCCCATTGCGTATCAGTAGCCTTTGAAGTTCCATCGGACTTAAAAGAAACGTTTGCCTTTCAGCCGGGCCAATACCTAAGTTTCCGAACAAAGATTGGCGACCAGGATGTGCGTCGTTCCTACTCGATTTGTGTGGCACCTGCCGACGGAGAACTGCGCGTCGCAATCAAAGCGGTAGAAGGCGGCAAGTTTTCAACTCTTGCCAATAGCGGCCTGAAGCCCGGCGACATGCTGGAGGTCACACCACCGCTGGGAAAATTCACACCTCGAAATATCGGGAAGCGTTACCTGGCCTTTGCCGCAGGCTCCGGTATCACGCCGGTGATGAGCATCATGAAGCACGTGCTGCATAGCGAGCCAGACAGTGAGTTCACACTTGTTTACGGCAATCGCAACCGTACTAGCATCATCTTCCGCGAGGAAATTGAAGGCCTAAAAAATCTGTTCATGGAGCGCCTGCGCGTCTATCACCTGCTGAGCCGCGAGCTGATGGATGTGCCCCTCTTCAACGGCCGCATAGATGCGAACAAGACGGAGCAACTCTGCGAAAAGCTCATCAACCTGAAGCAGGTGGACGAAGCCTTTCTCTGCGGGCCGGAGGAGATGATTTTTTCCGTCCGGGAAAAGTTGCTGGCCCTTGGCATGCCACCGGCCAATGTGCACATGGAGCTTTTCTCTTCGCCCGACCAGCCCAAACCGGAGCACAAAAAATGGCAGGCAGAACATGCGAAAACAGAAGGCCCTGTCAGCAAGGTCAGCATCCGCCTGGACGGCGTCACCTTCGACATGGACCTTGCCTACAATGGCGAACCCATTCTGGATGCAGCATTGGCCCACGGCGCAGACCTTCCTTATGCATGCAAAGGAGGCGTTTGCAGTACCTGTCGTGCCAAGATTGTGGAAGGGGAAGTGGAGATGGAAAGGAACTATGCGCTGGAGCCGGATGAATTGAAAAAAGGCTTCGTGCTCACCTGCCAGAGCCACCCTAAGACAGACCGCGTGGTGGTGGATTTCGATGCACGATAATTCCTTCCTGCCAGCGCAATCGATCACCAGTCTTTGCGGCGCAACTGCTTTCTGAAAGCCTGTATTTTCTTGTCGTCTAATCGCCGGGCTATCGCAGCAGCACTCGGCTTTGTCTTCTTGCGGGGTTTCGGCTTTATCAAGGCTCGTGCTACCCATTCTTCCAGTTTCCTGCGTGCATGTTCCTTATTCTCTAACTGCGATCGGCTCTCTGAAGAACGCACCTGCAGCCAGCCTTCTTTGTTGATGTACTTCTCTAATTTTTGCATGATGCGCTCCTTTTCTTCCTCCGAAAAATGAGCACTGCTCTGTACCTGCCACAGGGCCTCTACCATCGTCTCTACCTTATTCACATTCTGGCCGCCCTTGCCACCGCTGCGGGCAGTGCGGTAACGGATTTCTGCAGAAAAATCGGGCAAGTGCATGGGTGCAATTTCATGGATTGCAACATGCGGCGGGTGGCAAATAATTTTTGGCTATGCCGCGGCTGATTGCGCGGTTTCAAAATGCGTGAAGGCGGATTCCTACCGTGTGTAGAGACAAGAAATTTTCCGTCTCTACCATATGCAGGGTGTACCTGAAAACGAAACCCTATTCATTATTCATCGTTGTCGGAATCATCCGTATCAAAATTCATGTGCATCATTCCTCCCAAAATATCGCCAAAGGAATAGCCGCCCGCATCGACGCCCTTCTTGCTGATGAGCGAAAACTCAGCGAGGCCATGCAACAGGAATTCCATCAGCAACGCAGCCTGCGCTTCATCCGCCCTGGGATAGAAAGATTTCACAGCGGCAAACAGGCCATCTACGGTGTACAACCGGTCTCGATGAAGCTCATCACCGGCATCGTGAAGCAGCAACAAATCATGGCCGCGTCCGAACCAGTCTATCACCGGCTGATAAGGATTGGGCTTCGGCTTGGCACCTGCGTGCGACGCTTTGGCATTTGCCTTTTTGAATGATTGAGGGTCGGGGAAATAGTTCAGGAAGACCGTACGAATAGCCTGTCCCATCAGGCGCCAGGCTACATGAGTAGGCCCTTCCAATTCGCCTTCATACACAAGTTCAATCTTACCGGTAATACCCGGAATGACGCCGGCAAAATCAGCAATGCGCAACATGGTTTTGGGCACACCATCGCGAATGGCGCGGCGTTCGGCAGTACTCACCAGATTCTCGTAAGCTGAAATCGTCAGGCGGGCGGAGACCCCACTTTTCTGATCCACATACTCGCTCTTGCGTGCCTCGATGGCGATCTGCTCCAGCAAGGTTTTGCAGAGTGCAGGCACTTCCACCCGCGCCATCTGTTCCGGAAGAATGTGCGACTCCTGCTCGGTGATGGCCATCGAATCTTCAAGCGACTTCGGATAGTGGGTGATGATCTGACTTTCGATGCGGTCCTTCAGCGGTGTGACAATCGAGCC
>JAMIQN010000241.1:0-1957 GCA_035914595.1 Chitinophagaceae bacterium
TCTGTGTTGCTACCGTCTCCCATGCAGGAGACGACGCTGCATTGCGGCTGAACAAAGTTCTGCTGAGCCTGTCCAGCATGCAGGCAGACTTCGTTCAACAGACTACTGATGGCAAAGGCCGCACACTGCAGTCGCAATCTGGGAAAATGAGCGTTAAGCGCCCGGGTCTGTTTCGCTGGGAAACCCTGAAGCCTTCAAATCAGCTGGTAACTACCAACGGCAACGTGCTGTGGATTTATGACCCGGAACTTTTGCAGGCCACCAAGCAGCAGCTGGATACTCAGGTCGGCAATACACCAGCACTATTGCTCTCCGGTGATCCGCGCAAACTGAATGAATCCTTCCTGATTTCAGAAGAGCAGGGTGCTAAGGGCGAACAGGTTTTCTTGCTTAAGCCCCGCTCAAAAGATGCACTGTTTGAACAACTGAAGGTTCGCTTCAAAGGTGCGCAACTGCTGCAGATGTCATTGGCGGATAGCTTGGGGCAGCAAACGGATATCCGGTTTTTGAACATCAAGGTGAATCCTTCACTTAACGCCAAGCAGTTCGAATTCACTCCGCCCAAGGGCGTGGATATCATCGACGAGAACTGAGTAGATATGGCCGACGCTCCTTACCAGCCTCTTGCCGCCCGTATGCGCCCCGTGCGGCTGGAGGAGTACATCGGCCAGCAGCATATTCTGGCACCAGGCAAGCCCTTACGTGAGGCCATTGACGCTGGCCACCTGCACTCCATGATCATGTGGGGGCCACCAGGCGTGGGTAAAACCACACTGGCACGGTTGATGGCGGGCGCTTCAGATGCGCGGTTTATTTCCATTTCCGCTGTATTGTCAGGCGTAAAAGAAATCCGTGCGGCCATTGAAGAGGCCCAACTGCATAAAAAGCTGGGCGAAAAAACTGTCCTGTTTGTGGATGAAGTGCATCGTTTTAACAAGTCACAGCAAGATGCTTTCCTGCCTTATGTGGAAGATGGCACCGTGCTCTTTATTGGCGCCACCACAGAAAACCCTTCCTTCGAGTTAAACAATGCCTTGCTCTCCCGCGCGCGCGTCTATGTGCTCCGCAGCTTGGAAGAGGATGACCTGCTAACGCTGCTGCAACAAGCACTTCGTGATGAAAAGCGTGGTTTCGGCAAACTCGGCCTGAAGTCTTCCGAGGCAGCATTGCGCCAAATTGCCCGGGCTGCCGATGGTGATGCTCGCCGTGCCCTGAATATTTTGGAGATTGCGGCCGATCTGGCGGAAGAAGGTCAGATTAGCGATACCGTGATTGCCGAAAGCCTGCTGGGTAATGCTCGTCGCTTTGATAAGCAGGGCGAATATTTTTACGACCAGATTTCAGCCCTGCACAAATCTGTGCGAGGGTCCGACCCTGATGGAGCACTGTACTGGCTAGCGAGGATGATAGACGGCGGTTGCGACCCCCTCTATGTCGCGCGCCGCGTCGTGCGCATGGCCAGCGAAGATATCGGTAATGCTGATCCACGAGCATTACCACTCTGCTTGAATGCATGGGATGTTCAGGAACGTCTTGGGTCACCCGAAGGCGAACTGGCCATTGCTCAAGCCGTGGCTTATCTGGCAGTGGCGCCAAAAAGCAATGCTGTCTACAAGGCATGGAATGCAATTAAGAAATGCGTACAGGAAACCGGCACGCTAGAAGTACCACTGCACTTACGCAATGCTCCTACTAAGCTCATGAAAGAACAGGGCTATGGTGCAGAATATCACTATGCCCATGACTTCCCAGATGCCTATGTAGCGGGGGAGTCCTATCTTCCTGATGCACTGGCTAACGAGCGTTTTTATGAGCCGGTAACGCGCGGATTGGAAATCAAAATCGGCGATAAGCTGAGCCTACAACGGGAAAAAGACAACGCTAGCCCATGGCAGCGTATTCAGCGTAAGCGGGTCAAGCCATGAATGCTCTGCATCCTTTATTGCTGGTCGCTATC
>JAMIQN010000242.1:0-9618 GCA_035914595.1 Chitinophagaceae bacterium
CAAAATCTTCCCCGTGGAAAGCTCGTTCGGGCAACCTCAGGCACCGGCTGCCACAGAAGGCTATGAGCTGGCCGACACGATGCTTCAGGCTATTGCTTTTTACATCAAAACCCTGGCGGTGCCGGCCCGCCGCAATACCCGCGATGCCGCTGTACTGCAGGGCCAGAAGCTGTTCGCACAAATTGGTTGCGACCGCTGCCATCAGCCTACGCTGCAAACGGGTGTGGACGTGCGCTATCCCTGGATTTCCAACCAGCGCATTCATCCCTACACAGACCTGCTGCTGCACGATATGGGCGAAGGCCTCGCCGATAACCGCCCCGATTTTGAAGCAACCGGCCGCGAATGGCGCACGCCACCTCTTTGGGGCATTGGTCTGTTTGAAAAGGTGAACGGCACGCCTTACTTCCTCCACGATGGCCGTGCGCGCAGCCTGGAAGAAGCCATCCTCTGGCATGGCGGCGAAGCTGAACACGCGAAGTCGCAGTTTATGCAACTGAACCTCGCCGACCGTCAGGCAGTGATACGGTTTCTGAAGTCTTTGTAGGCTGCGTTTGTTTTATCGGCAGCTAAGAGTTGTCCAGATGTGAGGTGGGGCTTCTTTTTGAGTTTAAGACTCTTCACTCAATGCGTAATCAGTACTTGCACTATGATCAGAACGGCAAATCACCATTTTCAAGTTCTGTCATTTCCCCTTCAAGTCTTTTTCCTAGGTAGGTCGATATTGCAGCAGAAAGTTGCACCACTAATTCTGCTTCCAAATATTCAGGAGCCTCCCCTTCACGCAAATGCCGACCTTGTTCTGAAGCAAAACTCCAAATCTTTTCAATTGCTGTGTCAAGTGGTTTGGGAATAATGTTTGGATTCTTTTTGATTAGTTCTCCAAGCGTAGCTTTTCTATTCCCTGTGACTTCCCTTGCAACACATTCGAGACACGCAATCGAATGTTGAATTGCACCTGTACGATCAGGCTCAGGTCGTCTTGATAAGTCCATAAGTGCTTCCTTGATTTCTGACTTTGCAGTTTCCAGCCTTACTTTTTCAAGAACCGTTGCTACACTTTTAACTGCTGTTTCAAATTCTTTGTCACCCCGAGTTTGAATTAGCCCGTCTATGATCTTCCAACCTATTCCGTTATTGATAAAATATTCATTTACCTCACTAGTGAAGGTTTGTTGCTCTTGATCATTTAAGGTCCGGATTATTGCTTCAACAATTTCATATACTCTATACCAATCACATTCTTTAAGAAGTTGTCCCACCTCAATGTCAATATTGGGGTCTGACCAATTAGTTCTATCTGGCGGAATTCTCAAGACAACCGTCACAATCTTCCTCAAATCAGATGGGCTCTTATTTAGGTCATAAAAGGCCATCCGAATAAATCCGCGAAATTCTTGTGGAGCATCTTCACGAATAGTTATTTCAGATTCATTAACGGTGTGAAATCCATGTCGTTTTGAAAAAGTCTGCATACCCAAAGCATTTGATGATACTGCCTATGTGTCCTTACTCAACTCTAAGGACGTTTGAAAGGTAAGAATTGCAACGTGGCTTCATGGCTCCGCAATTCAGTCGGCTCCATTGACTTAGGTTTCGGATTGTAAGCGCCTTCTCATCAGCACCTACAACCCTCTCCCGATAAAAATTCCACGTCTATTTTCTGATCAAAAACCGCAGCGTCGTCGTGTGCCCCTCGGCACTGCTCAGCCTTGCGAAATAGACGCCGGAAGGAAGGTTTTCCAAATGCAATTCCCGCTCGGTATAGCCGGTGGGAGCCTCCCAGTTTTCTTCATGCAGCCGACGGCCGTTGAAGTCAAAAATCTGTAGCTGCAAACTCACGGCTTTTTCCAGCATCAAACCCACACTGAAACGGCCGGTGCCCGGATTGGGATAGATACGCGCAGGAAGGGTCTGAGCTGTTACACCACCTACATTATTCTGCTGAAGCACCAGGCGCAGGGCTGCATAGGCATTCACCTTGCCACCGCCCCAGGTATTGTTGGGTACCGCGCCGGTAAATCCATCCACAATGGCCGTCTGCTGCAAGACCTGAATCACCTGTGCCGGGCTAAGGTTAGGATTGGCTTCGAGCAGAAGTGCTACCACACCAGCCACCACCGGCCCCGACATGGAAGTGCCGGCCAGGATGGCGTAGCGATAGGTGCGCCCGTTTTGCGGATTGAGAAAGCTGTGCACGACAGAAGAGGCGTAACTGCTGCCACCGGGATTGAAACTCGGGTCATAAGAATTGACGGCTGACACCACGCCGTAGCCGGGTCCTGTGATGTCCGGCTTGATCCGATGATCGGCGCTGGGACCTACGCTGGAGAAAGGAGCGATGGCGCCAATCGGCGTGTTGGACGTGTAAGCATAGAGCGGCCCGCCCTCCGTGTACCAGTACGTTTTCGTGGCATAAGCCCCCACCGTGACCACGCTTTTGCCGGAGGCATTATCAGAAATAGACTGGAGCGTGTCGCCGGCAACGGCCCAGCTTTTACCGCCATTGGTGAAAGGTTCTTCGTAGCCCGTCGGGGCATCTACATAACGGTTCCAGAGGTTCACTGTGCCACCATTGCGGGCAAGGACGCTGACGCAAATGCTGTCGTGGGTTTTGCTGTGAAGATTTACGAACACACGCGGCCGTCCATTGTACTCGGCACTGTCGGCTACGAGGTCCACGAAGCAGGTATCGCCATCAGAGCCGGACAGGTTAAAGCTGTGGAGCACACCATCAATAGGCACAAAACCGGTGGTGGCTCCGGCGGTGCTGCCATCATAAAGCGTGATGCGCGCAGTAAATGGTTTGGAAGAATCGCCCCAGGCATCCACCCAGGTTTTGCGAACGCCGGAGTAGTAGGTCACAAAGGTGTGAACGAGCGTATCCGAAGGGCTGAACGTCTTTTGAACATGCCCCTTGACGGCGCCTGCATTGCCTGCCGAATTCACCAAGATTTTCCCTGCCCCGCATAACGCTTCCACCGCCTGACTGAAAAGAGAACTGCCGTCATGCGCGCCAAGGCTGGTGCCCCAACTCAGGTTCACCACCGCAGGCTTGCCCTGAGCAGCCGCATAATTGTAGATGTAGTGCATGCCATCAATTACGTCAGAGCCGCCACCATTAATCCATTGCTGCTGCGCCGGCATGATGCCTACCAGAACCAAATCGCTGAGCGGAGCAATGCCCCGGAAGCGATGATTGTCGCCCGTGCTGCCGCCGATTCCGGAGCCTGCGGCAATGCCGGTCACGTGCGTGCCATGCGACATCGAATCCTTATCGGTGCCTGCCGCCATCAAAGCAGCGCTGTCGGTGTATTCCGTGCCATAGCTGTAGCCGGAAGGGGCTGTTCCGCTACCGTCTTTCTGTGCCCAAACGCGCTTCACCCGATAGTAGCTGCCGCCCGTGTCCCACAGCGAAGGACTGCTGTAATCGAAGCCTGCATCCACAATGCCTACCACCACACCATTGCCCAAGAAAGGATGCGCCAACCCTATCCCTGCCTGCACGGAATCCACGTGGCTTGCCTTGCGGGCACTATCCAGATTACGACTCACCGGCACATCGAGTTGGATGTAACGGATGCCTTCGGTCTTGATAAAAGAGGGAAGCACTGCCACCGGAATCTGAGCCGTCCACACGTTGCCCGCCTTGGTGCCGATACGCACGCCCTGTTGCAACAAGCCGTCGTCTTTAAAACCCGGCTGCACCTGAATGAGGGCACTGACATATCTGCGCCCGTCAATCATTTTGTACACGTAGCCCGGCACAACAGCGCCCTCCTGCTGCTGCGCTTCTTTGAAAAAAATCTGCGTGAGCGGCGAGAGTTGGGGAAGCTTGTGCTGCGCAAAAGCAGGAGCCACACAAAGCAGGAAAACAAAGAATAGAAGTCGTTTCATGGCTGCGTAAAAGTGCCACATTTCTGCATGGCCGTTCGCAGAAGGACGGACAATTCCTGAAAAGGCCGACGCGCTCCAGTCGGTTTCAAAGGAGATTATCACAAAAAGAAAAAGGCTGCCTCCGCAATGGAGACAGCCTCATTCTTAAACATTCTGCATCGAAGAACTACCAGACTTTAGCGCGCAGGCTATCGGGCCGCCACATCTTATCGCCCGGCTTGATGTTGAAAGCAGAGTAGAACTCAGTCATATTGCTCAATGGGCCATTGCAACGTAGCTCGCTCGGCGAGTGCGGGTCGGTGATGACGCGTTGTGCCAGCTCCTGCGGGCGCGTGTTGGCGCGCCAAACCTGTGCCCAGCTCAGGAAGAAACGCTGATCGGGAGTGAAGCCGTCAATCTTCTTATCGCTCTTGCCCTGCTCGGTCTTCTTGAAGGCTTCGTAGGCAATAGCCAGACCACCGAGGTCCGCCAGATTTTCTCCTTCCGTCAGCTCACCGTTGATGTGTACCGTATCAAGGATGGTGTAGTGATTGAATTGATCCACCACCTTGTTGGCGCGCGTTACAAAGGCAGCCGAATCGGCAGGCGTCCACCAGTTTTTCAAGTTGCCATCTGCAGCATACTGGCGGCCCTGATCGTCGAAGCCGTGGGTCATTTCGTGGCCGATTACCGCACCGATGCCACCGTAGTTGACAGCATCATCCGCCTTGGGATCGAAGAAGGGATATTGCAAAATGCCTGCGGGGAAAACGATTTCGTTGAAAGCAGGATTGTAGTAGGCATTGACGGTTGGTGGCGTCATACCCCATTCCGTTTTGTCCACGGGCTTGCCCAGCTTGTTGATGTCGTAATCATACTGCCAGCTTGAAGTAGCGAAGATGTTAGCGACATAATTGTCGGGGACAATCTTCAGTCCGTCGTAAGTCTTCCACTTGTCGGGATAGCCGATTTTCTTAAGGAAAGAATTCAGTTTGGCCAGTGCCAGTGTTTTGGTTTCCGGAGTCATCCAGTCGAGGCGCTTAATGCGTTCGGCATAGGTAGCCTGGAGGTTGTTCACCAGATCCAGCATGCGCTTCTTGGCTTCCGGCTTGAAATACTGATCTACATAAAGCTGACCGAGCAGTTCGCCGATGCTGCCATCCACCACGCGCAATACGCGCTTCCAGCGGGGGCTTTGGCTTTCCTGACCGCGAAGGGTTTTTCCGAAGAAAGCAAAATGGGCATCTGCAAAATTGCTGCTCAGGTAAGGGCTCATGTCCATCGTCATCTGCGTCTTCAGATACTGCTTCCAAACCGGCAGCGGCGTGGCTTTCAGCTCGCGGGCTACAGCGGCAAAGAAGCCGGGTTGTGCCACCAGTACGGTGTCCTGCCCCTGCACCTTCAAGGCGCTCATCATGCTGGCCCAGTCAATGCCGGGTGTTTGCTTGCTGATGGCGCTGAGCGAAAACTTGTGATAGACCTTGTAAGGGTCGCGCATTTCCACCCGCGTCATGGAGGCAGCAGCCAGCTTTTCTTCGAGTGAATAGACTGCTGCAGCATCTTTCTTGGCAGTCGCAGAATCGCTGCCCATCATCGTCATCAGATGGACGAGATATTGCTTGTAGGCATCGCGGATGGCGGTGCTGCGCTGGTCTTTGTTGAAGTAATAATCGCGATCGGGCATGCCGAGGCCCCCCTGCATGAACTGGGTTACTTCCTTGGCAACGTTCTTGTCGTCCGGACCTACGTAAAAGTTGAACAGGGCATTGATGCCATGTGTGTGCTCGGTGGCGATTTCGCGAAGCAGACTATTGACATCCGTCACGGCATCAATGCGGTCGAAGTAGGGCTTCATGGGCGTGATGCCGGCCTGCTCAATGCGGGTGCTGTCCATGCCGCTGCGATAGAGGTCACCTACCATTTGCTCTTTGGAGCCTGTAGCTGCCTTTGCCATCTCTGCCTGCTCCAGCAGCCCGTGCAGCTTGGTGTTGTTTTGCTCAATCAGCTCGTTGAAAGAACCCCATCTTGTCTGGTCGGCTGGGATGGGATTGTTCTTGAGCCAGGTACCGTTGGCGTAGAGATAGAAGTTATCGTTCGGCCGGACGGTAGTGTCCATGTTGGCGGGGTCCAGGAGTTTCCGATCATCGGCGTTTCCTGCGTTCTGGGTGCTCTTGCAGGCAGGCAGCGCCAACAACGCGAAACCGGCCAGGAGCATGTACGTTTTCTTCATGCAGCTTTTTTGAAAAGAGCCGCAAAGGTATTGTGACCACTTACAATTGAATGAATAACTGTTAGGTGAAAATTGGGGGGAATTGCCTCAGATCCCACAGCGGAGGCGGCTTTCATACAAAAAGTGTAGGCTTCGATGATGCCCCAAGCTTAGCGCTGCCCTGCCCGCGCCAACGAAAGAAGGTGATGCATTTTCTGTGCGGTTGTCTTTCGAAACAAACCCTGCTTCATGTATAAGATGCCGCCCCTGTCTGCATACCAAAGAAGGTAGTCGTGCGCGCGAAACCACTCAAGAACTTCCTGTTGATGCGGCTGAGGATGGCGCCTATCTGTTGTTAAAGAAATGAGCAGAGGCCGGCTGCACAGATGCTTCAAAACCGTCCATTGCGTGGTGAGCGATTCCAGGTGCAGCCATTCTATGTCACCTGCGTCTATAGCTGAAAATGGTTCCATGCGGAGTTCAACAAATTCCTCCATTACCCGCAGGCCATCATTCGAAAGGGAAGGATTATCGGGCAGGAAAACATCTTTTTGAAAATGCTGAACAGGCCGGCTTACAGTTCGTGCTTCATCTCCCGGAATCACTTCCTGCAACGCTACATTCTTGTGTGGAAACAATTGCCGCAGGCGCGCAACCATCAAAGGCTCTGCCTCTACCAGCGTGCAACGAATGCCGGCACGAATGAAGTCGGCCACGGCGCAGCGCTCAGGCAGATAGACACCTACCTGACACACATGCTGCAGATGCAGCCCACGTGCTCGGAGCTTCTTGAAAACACGCCTCATGACTTCTGATGAATTTGCCCAACCGACTTTACAGGTAAGCGCCGGTAAAGCTTTCCTTCACTTTTTTCAAACCGGCAGGAGGCCCTTCATAGAGCAACTGCCCACCGCCGGCACCGCCTTCGGGGCCGAGGTCTATCACCCAGTCGGCATTGCGAATCACGTCTGTATTGTGCTCCACAACGATGATGGAATGGCCGTGTTCGATAAGCGCATTAAAAGAGTCGAGGAGCTTACGGATGTCGTGAAAATGCAGGCCTGTCGTGGGTTCATCGAAGATGAAAAGCATCTTTTCGCGCGCCGTCGCATGTCCCAAATAAGATGCCAGCTTCACCCGCTGCGCTTCCCCGCCGGAAAGGGTATCTGAGCTCTGGCCCAGCTTCACATAACCGAGGCCCACATCGCTGAGCGGCTGCAATGCCCCGGCTATTTTCTTTTCTTTTTTGAAAAATTCAATCGCCTCGTCCACGCTCATTTCAAGCACATCGTACACGTTCTTGCCCTGCACTTTCACTTCCAGAATTTCATCCTTAAAGCGCCGCCCCTTGCAGGTATCGCAGACCAGATGCACGTCGGCGAGGAACTGCATTTCTACCACCACTTCGCCCTCTCCTTTGCAGGTATCGCAGCGGCCGCCATCGGTGTTGAAAGAAAAATGGCGGGACTCATAACCGCGCATCTTCGACAAGGGCTGCCGCTCAAACAGCCTTCGGATTTCATCCCACGCCTTGATATAGGTCACCGGATTGGAGCGCGATGATTTGCCGATCGGATTCTGGTCAATCATCTCCACGCCAGAAATGCCCTCGAGGCTGCCACTCAGTTTTCGGAATAGGCCGGGCCGGTCGCCACCGGGGTCGAAATGCTGGAGCAGCGCCGGATATAGCGTCTGGCGCACGAGGCTTGTCTTGCCACTTCCGCTCACACCGCTCACCACACAAAGGGCATTCAGAGGGAAAGCCACCGAGATGTCGTGCAAATTGTTTTGGCGTGCACCCTCCAAACGGATGAACCGCGTCGGCGTTCGGGGCTTCGTGTTTCCTTCAATGCGCAAAGCGCCGCTCAGGTAATGGCCCGTAAGGCTTTGCTCCTGTCGCATCAACTCTTCTGCAGATCCGGTTGCTACCACTTCACCTCCCAGATGACTGGCCAGCGGCCCCATGTCAATGATGTAATCCGCCTCGCGCATCATCATCTCATCATGCTCCACCACCACAACAGTATTGCCGAGGTCGCGCAGGTTTTTGAGTACCTGAATCAGGCGGGCCGTGTCGCGGGAATGCAGGCCAATACTGGGCTCATCGAGGATGTATAGTGAGTCGCTCAGGTTGGAGCCGAGGAAGCGCGTAAGCTGAATGCGCTGGCTTTCGCCCCCTGAAAGCGTGTTGGCAGGACGGCTCATCGTGAGGTAACCGAGGCCTACATCCAGCAGGGTATTCAGGCGTTGGTCAATTTCAATCAGGATGCGTTTGGCAATCTCCTTCCGGTGTGCATCCAATTGAATATGGGCCAGCCATTGAGCAAGGCTGGAGGCGGGCATCTCCATCAGGTCGGCGATGGTGGCGTCGCTCACTTTCACATACAAGGCTTCGGGTCGCAGCCGGCTGCCGTGACAGGTGGGGCAGGTAGTGCGGCCCCGATAGCGCGCCTGCAAAATGCGGTACTGAACCTTGTACAGGTTCTGCCCGACCATTTCAAAAAAATCATGGATGCCCTGCACCTTGTCATTGCCATTCCAGAGTAGCTCCATCTGCTGCGGGCTCAGGTCCATCACGGCCTTATGAATCGGAAAGTCAAAGCGGGCAGCAGTGCGCACAAACTCGCGCTGCCATTGGCTCATTTTTTCGCCATGCCAGCAGGCCACGGCTCCTTCATACACGCTCAAAGTCTTGTCAGGAATGACCAGATCCGGGTCAATGCCAAGTACCTGACCAAAGCCTTCACACTCGGGGCAGGCTCCGTAAGGGTTGTTGTAGGAAAAGAGGTTGGGCGTAGGCTCTTCAAAGTGGATTCCATCTGCTTCAAAGCGCGACGAAAAAGCAATCCACGAGCTCTTGCCACCATCGGCGGGCGATACAAACAGCAGGCACTCGCCCTCGCTTTCATAAAAGGCTGTCTGCACCGAATCGGAGAGGCGGTGGAGGTCGTCTTCCTCAAAGGCCTTGACGACGATGCGGTCAATCAGAAGAAAGAGCTTTTCGGAGGGCAGTGTTTTGTTTTCACCAAGGATTTCTTCAATGCGCATGGGGCCGCTTTTTTCTGAAAAAATTCTTGCAAAACCTTTCTGCATGAGGATGCCTAATTCTTCCTCAAGGCTGCGCCCAAAGCGGGTTTGCAGCGGCACCATGATTTGCACACGGTCGCCGGCGGGGAGGCTCTGAATCTGGTCCACCACATCACTCACACTATGACGTTTCACTTCGCGGCCACTCTCGGGCGAATAGGTCTGGCCCACGCGTGCAAACAGCAGGCGGAGATAATCGGCGATTTCAGTTTGTGAGCCTACAGTAGAGCGCGACGAGCGCGTGCGCACCTTTTGTTCGATGGCAATGGCGGGGCAGATGCCGCGGATATAATCCACATCCGGCTTGTCCATGCGCACCAGAAACTGGCGGGCATAAGCGCTGATGCTTTCGGCATAGCGGCGTTGGCCTTCGGCAAAGAGCGTGTCCATCGTGAGGGAACTTTTGCCCGAACCGGAGACGCCTGTCACCACCACCAGCTTGTTGC
>JAMIQN010000243.1:0-10246 GCA_035914595.1 Chitinophagaceae bacterium
CTTTTCCAGCTTGCCATTGGCGTCAATGCGGAAGTGCGCGAGGACGGCCGCCTTCTTATCCTTCACACTCTCGTGATAAGAGCGGGAAAGGAAGCACAGCAGATAATGCTCCGAGTTGACCGGCAGAGTCACGCTATGAGTGGGTTCATACAAGGCAGCATAGGGTTGATTATCGAGGATAAAATGGATGTGCTGTCCGTCTTTGGAATTGCTGCATTGCTTGGTAGAAGCATCGCCGGTCTGCGCTTTCAGCTCATAATTCTTCACATCGAAGTTGACTGTCAGCTTTACAGAATCTGCGCCCTGTTTCTCTGCCGTCATGCCGGAGATGCCGAGCGTGGCATCGGGATATTCAGGCGAAGGCGGAACATCCTGCAGGGTGATTGCCACTGCAGGTGCCGTAGAATCCTTCGTTGTGTTTGCAGAAGTAGAGCCGCTGTTGCTGCAGGAAGCAGCAAACAATGCAGCCGCCAACAGGCTGAAACTGAGATAGCGCATGGTCTTAGTGTTTGACAGTAAAGCTAAAGGCATCGCTTGTTTTCAGAAAAATTTAAGCGTCCTCCATAGTGTCGGCCTCTACATTTGCCCGGCTGCGTCCCTGCAGTGTTTCCAAAGTTTTCGCCCCTATTATCCCTTAGCTAACCACGCCTTTTTACGCCGTGACAACCGCCGAAATTCTCGCTCGTGTCCGCCGGATAGAAATCAAAACCAAAGGCCTTAGCAACCACATTTTCGCGGGAGAATATCATACGGCCTTCAAAGGGCGGGGCATGTCGTTTAGCGAAGTGCGCGAGTATGCAATGGGCGATGATGTACGCAATATTGACTGGAATGTTACCGCACGAACCAGTACGCCACACGTCAAGGTTTTTGAAGAAGAACGCGAGCTGACTGTAATGCTGCTGGTGGACATCAGCCGCTCTTCTCTTTTCGGAACCATCGGCCGCAGCAAGCGGGACACCATCACCGAAATCGCAGCGGTACTTGCTTTTTCTGCTGCTACCAACAACGATAAGGTGGGCGTCATCTTTTTCTCCGACCGCATCGAAAGATTTATTCCGGCCAAGAAAGGACGCAGCCATATCCTGCGCATCATCCGTGAGCTGATTGCGCTGGAGCCAAGCCTGCCGCAGCGCAGCGATGGCGCCGACAAGATGGGTGCTACCCGATTGTCGGTTGCACTGGAGTACCTGACCAATGTGCTCAAGAAACGCAGCATCACCTTCATCCTTTCCGACCTCGTGTCGGCGCCTTATGAGCAGCCCTTGCAGCTTGCCGCGCGCCGTCATGATGTGGTAGGCATTCAGGTGTATGACCACGCCGACCGCGAACTGCCCAATTTGGGACTGGTGCAGGTTACCGACGCGGAGACGGGTGAACGTCGTTGGATAGACACCTCCGACAAACACCTGCGGGCAGAATATCGGCGGGCTTTTGAAGGCATGAAAGATTACGGCGTACAGGCTTTTCGTAAGGCGGGAGCCGGCCTGATGAGCATTCGCAGCGACGAGGATTATGTCAAAACCTTAGACGCATTTTTCAAGAACCGATGAGCTTCTTACGCGCACATATTGCCCTGTTGCTGCTGTTGCTGTTGTCGGCTGCATCCTTTGCCCAGCAAGCGCCGCAGGCAAGTGCCTCGCTTCGCACAGATGCTACGAATCTGCTGGTGGGCGACCAGGCGCGCGTCTTTCTTTCTGCGCAGATAGACCCTGCACAGGGCACCATTATCTGGCCGCAGTTGCCGGACTCGTTCGGTAAGCTGGAAGTGGTGAAGAAGGACAAGATTGACACGGCTATCAAGGGCGGGCTTCGCGTCTATACCCAACGTTTTTTCATCAGTGGCTGGGATTCGCTGAATGCCGTAATTCCTTCTATTCAGATTCAGGTAATGCCCAAGAGCGGCGCGCCTTTTCTACTACAAACCGACAGCCTTCTATTCAGTGTGCGCACCGTGCCGGTGGATACAACCAAGGCTTTCAAAGGGCTGAAGGAAATTGTGCATGTAGGCCTCACCTGGCGCGATTATCTGCTTTGGATTATCCTCGGTGCCGTCCTACTTGTGGCAATTGTTGCATTCATTGTGTGGCGCGCCCGGCGTAAAAAGCCGGAACCTGTGGCCCCGCCCCCTCCTGCTATTCCCATTCACGAAACCGCGCTTCGTCTGCTGGGTGAATTGGAGACGGAAGGGCTGTGGCAAAAGGGGGAGGTCAAGGAATACTACATCCGCCTCACAGACATTCTGCGCAATTACATCGAAGGCAGGTTTGGTATTCCGGCACTGGAACGAACCACCGACGAGCTGACGACGGCAGCACAAAAACATCCGGAGCTATGCCTTCAGGCGAACCGCCTGCATAGCATTCTTGCCACGGCAGACATGGCAAAATTTGCCCGTGCCCAACCTACGCCTGCCGAACATGCGGGTGCGATGCAAGACACCAAAGAGCTTATCCTAACCAGCATTCCCAAGCCCGAGCCGGCTGTGCTCAACAAAGCAGCAGAAGGCTCTGATGCCCAAGCAATATGATCGAATACATTGAGGCATATCTGGATTGGCGACATCTGCAGTTTGCGCAGCCCTGGGCCTTTGCGCTGCTGGCACTCATACCAATAGTGCTGTTCGTGCAGTGGCGTATGAAACGGCGGCAAGCACCTGCACTGCGGCTGAGCACTACCAGCGGTTTGGCACACGTGAAGCCTTCCTTTCGTATTCGGATGCGGCCGGTGATGAGTGTGTTGCGCGTCGTAGCGATGACTGCCCTCATTATCGCACTTGCCCGTCCGCAGAGCTCGTCTGTTTCGGAGAATGTGGAGAGCGATGGAATAGACATTGTGCTGGCTATGGACGTGTCCGGATCTATGCTGGCAGAAGACCTGCGACCTAACCGCATTGAAGCAGCCAAGCAGGTTGCTGCCGACTTCATCAATGAACGAATTGGCGACCGAATCGGGTTGGTGATTTTTTCGGGTGAAAGCTTTACGCAATGCCCTATCACCATTGATCATCGGGTGTTGCTGGAGCAATTGCAGGCTGTGAAAAGCGGCGTTCTGGTGGACGGTACTGCTATTGGTGATGGCCTGGCAACAGCCGTGGACCGACTCCGAAATGCAAGAGGCAAGAGCAAAGTGATTGTGCTGCTGACAGACGGAGAAAACAATACCGGGCGCATCGGGCCGGAGCTGGCACTGGAAATTGCAAAGGCTTACAAGGTGCGGGTGTACACGATTGGCGTCGGTACGAATGCAGGGCAGGCGCCCTATCCAGCTCAAACTCCTGATGGCAGAACCGTGATGACCATGATGCCGGTGCAGATTGACGAACCCCTGTTGCGCAAGATTGCCACACAGACCGGCGGGGAATATTTCCGGGCTACCAACACCAATTCACTACGGAACATCTACAAGAGCATTGACAAGATGGAAAAGACGAAAGTGGAAGTCAATTCCTTTAAGCATTATGCCGAGTTGTTCTTCCCGTTTGCACTGCTGGCAGCGCTCTGTCTGGGGCTGGAAATGCTGCTGCGCTGGACCTGGTTCCGCTCCGTTACCTGATTCATTGGAACGGGCCATTGCAATAAACGACGGCCGTTTTCATTCTGCCGATTCATGATTGCATTGTGAATCAGCTTTTTCATTCCTAAAGAAGATTTCCCGAAGGGCCCCCTTCAAAAAAAGCAGCCGCCCTGTGTGTGGACGGCTGCTGTGAGAGCGATTCTGAGAGGTAATTATCGCCGGATGAAACGCCCGCGATAAACCGGGCCATTTTCATCGTCAATGTTGAGGAAATAAGTACCTGCAGGAAGGCCTTGTAGCGGCACTTCTATCCGCGACTCGCCGTGGAGTGTTTCCTGATGAATTACCTGGCCGGTGATGCTACGCAGGCTCAGCACAGCGCCCTTATGTAGTGACAGTCCATCGGCATAGATATCTGCGTCAGCAGGGTTGGGATAGATGAACACTTCATCGGCAACGGCGCCTGTTTCATCAAACCGAAGCATGTGGGTAGGGCTGTAGTTCAAAGGCTGGCCCGGCTCGCTGATGGCAAGGCGGTAGTAGTTGAGGCCCTTCGCCGGCAGCGGATCCACATAACGGTAGGATGAGCCGGAGCCTTGTGCAGCCTGTGTGGAAAGGGTTTCAAAGTGTTGCCCGTCATTGCTGCGCTGCACCTGATACTGTTCGTCGCCCAATTCGCTGCCGGTACGCCAGCTCACGACCGCCGTGTGCCCGTTGGGCCGGACCGTAAACTCCAACAGGTGGATGGGCAGCGGGTTAGCCGATGTTGTAGAAGCGAGGGTGAACGGGCTGAAGGTGGAAACCGTGTTGTTGGAGGTGATGGTGCCATTGGTGGTGGTGCCTGTGGTGCTGCCATTGCCTTCGTCAAACCAGTGGGTCACTGAGCCATTATTGTACCAGTGAGCTACGGTGAGCGCGCTCAGGTTATTCACTCCGCTATAAGGATTGAAGCTGAGCGTCACCTTGACATTGCTGGAGGTAGTAGCCGCGCGGTTGATCAGCCAATATTGGAGGTGCGACACGTGGTTGATTGTGGAAGCGAGTTTTGTCGGGTCGTAGCCGGCAGACAGAGGCGACTGGTTTTTGTATTCTCCGCTGAAAGTGTCGGTAACACTGCCGGGTGCAGAGATGCCACAGGGGAGGTAGTAGGTGCCGTCGCCGGTTGGGAAGGTGAAAGCGGCATTCCCCACTTTGAATACAGTACCTGCTACGTGGCTGCCATCGCTAGCGCCGGTGTGGGAGGCTCCGTTTGTAAAGACCAGCGGGGTATTGGTGGAGCTATTAAAATGCCCGGAAGTAAACGTGAGAAGGGAGGTGACGCTGAGTGGTGTTTCGAGTGTCACGTTGGCGCCACCTGTTTTTGCAATCGTCACTTGAGGGGCTACAATCTGCTGGGTGCCATAACTGCGAACCGTCCCAATGGTGGAGCCGCCGAAATAGAGCGGGTAGGAAGCACCGAAACTCACGTTGCCGGCAGAATTGAGAATGAAAGTGCTGTCTGCACGGTGGAGGCGGTTGCTGGTAAGGTACATCGCGCCGGCACCCGTGAGGTTGACGAAACTATCCACGCCGGTTACCCAGTCTTCAGAGCCTATAGCAACTCCCTCATAAACAGCATTGGAGGATTTATGAACCAGGCTAAAACTTCCATTGAATTTGTTGCCGCCTATTTTGAAATTCCCGGTTTGGGTGCTGCTGTCTGAGATAAAGGTTTCGCCCGTAATCTGACTATTATACAATTCAATACTGCCCGCCATTTCCCGAAGGAGCAGGGCACTGCTCAGGGTGTCGTTTATGAAATAAAAACTGCCTGTCATACCGCTGACGGAAACAGTGTCATGGGGCGTATTGCTACGGACGTAGCGCATGGTCAAAGCAGCCGGGCCGGTGTGTATCAGCCGAACTTTTCCTCCCACATCAATAACATCCATACCCTGCCCATTGATGTTGGTGGCACCCGCAGTATCGTGGTCGTTGAGAGTAAAGTCTCCGCCAATACTTGCTGTAGTATTAAACAGATAGAGGGCGCCTCCGCCATAATGGTTTACGGTGAAGTTTCCATAATAATGTTCGGGATTATTGAAGCAAGTGATCAGAAGCTGCGGCCCCATGAGGTTGATGGTGGTATTGCCACCTACGACCATGCCGTTGCTATGCGGGCTTCCATTGCCCAAATACATGGTAGAATTTTTTGACCACTGCGTTACAGAAAAATCGCCGGTAACGTTGTTGCCATCTATGTAGTTCTCAGCAGTCTGTGCCTCCACGTTTGAAACCGTGAGATTACCTGTGATATTGTTATCGAAAATGTGGGAGAAATAAGAGTAATCTAATACAGTAACGCTTGCTTTTACTGTATCATAAAACATGACAACAGCAGCAGGTTTTATGACGCGGATGTCTCCACCGGCTGTGTTGTTCTTAATTCTGTTCATATCAAACGAATAGCCGGTTGAATCCAGGATGTTGATTGTTCCGGCCACCTGCACTGTGGGGCCATTATTATAATTAATGTAGGCATCGCCGGCACCCCAGGACGAGGTCATCGAAAAATCGCCTCCGACGGTACTCGCACCATTATGAAAGATTTGTGCAGTGGCTGAACCTGTGTGTGTTACGGTCACGTCGCCTCCATATGTACCCGGGTGGCTGTAACCACTTGTGAACATGCTTGTACCGCTTATCGTGATGTGTGTGTTCCCGGAGATTTTGTCGCCGTTGCCCGATGGGCTTCCATAGCCTTCACGCATAGGGTTCCCGAAATGGGTGGCGTGGGTAATCGTAAGGTCTCCAACTATGTTGTTGCCGTCAATATCGTTATTGTAGGATTGGTTGACAGCATTTGCAATAGTTACATTACCGGTTAGGTTATTATCAAAGAAAATCATGTTGTTTGTATATCCACTCAGCGTCAGTGGTGCAATCAGGGTATCATCCTCAATGGCGACGGTGGTAGGGCCGGTAATTGAAATGGTGCCTCCGCTGGTCGTATTCTTAACCCGCAGCATCGTGAAATTGGCTGCGCCTGCCGCAGAAATATTGATTTTTCCTCCGACCACTACGGTAGGCGGCAGCGGAGCTGTCGTAAGAGGGTTTATCTGCATGGCGCCGGCACCGGAACTGGAGGTGATGCTCAGGTCGCCGGTGACAGAAGCACTCTCACGGAATAAGGTAAATGAATTAGAACTGCCGTGCGATACGGTAAGATTGCCATTGAATTGCGTAGCGCGGGAATAGCTCGAATAGAATGGCCAACTGCCGCTTGTCGTGAAGGTTGTATTCCCGGTAATGACGTTGGCGTGGTTGGTCGGGCTTCCATCTCCCTCAACCATCGGCGAGTTGTTGGATGCACTCGTCACACTCAGGTTACCCACGATATTGTTCCCATCAATTTTGTTGTCACCACCCTGACTACTCGCACTGGACAGGGTGACGTTGCCGGTAATGCTATTATCGTACACTTTGGTGGTACCCGTATAGCCCGTAACGCTCAGAATCGCCTTAAGTGTGTCATTCTGAATGGTCACATTGCTAGGACTTGTAACGCTAATGGTGCCCCCCGAGGTGCTATTTTTCAGGTTCATCATAGTGAAAATCTGCGCACCGGACGAGATGGTTATGTTGACCGTGCCGCCCACCGTGACGTTGCCTGTTGGGGTTGCATTAATTGAATTGTTCCCGCTATTGCCCGTCATGCTCAGGTTTCCACTAATGGTTCCGCCTGTATTGAAAGCGGTAAGGAGCCCGCTTCCGGTGTGGGCGAAAGTCACATTACCGGTAAACTGGGTGGCGCGACTGTATGAGGTGACCAGATTATTGGTGCCCGCCAAGGTGAAAGTTGTATTGCCGGTAAAATGATTCGACGAAGAGCTGGGACTGTTATATCCTTCACGCATTTCCGAACTATTGGAATTCTGCGTAATCCCCACCGCGCCCGTCACGGAATTACCATCTATGTAATCGTCGCCACTTTGAGTGCTTGCATTAGAAATAGTTAGGTCTCCGGTAATCGTATTATCGTATATGTAGCAATTGCCGGTGTAGCCTGAAAAAGTGGTGGTCGCCGTAATGGTACAAGATCTCACGTCAATGGTACCGGAGCCGGTCTTACTCAGTGTGCCACCGGACGTGACGGTAGCCGTGTTCATTGAGATGTTGCCGGTGGCCGTCAGGTTGTAGCCATTCATATTCAGCGAAGCGCCGGTGGACATCGAGAAATTGGCAACGGTGACGTTGGAACCGAGTTTAGGATACGTGGAAAGCGAACCGGGAATGGTAACATTGGAGGAACTGGTTGGGACGGTCGTAGGGTTCCAGTTGGTGGAAGTTCCCCAGTCAGTGTTGGTGGCTCCGGTCCAGGTTTGCGCTTGCAGGTTGCCTGCCAGAATTAGTGATAGCGCGAGGGTTAATCTTGTCTTCATAAAAGGTCATATTGGGTTGATTAGGATTTTTCAAAATGAGGGAGTAAGCACCCAAAATGGATGCATGAAACAATAAGGGCTGGAAAGGCGCAATAAAGCAGGCAGAAATGTGTCGGAAGTCTGACTTCACAATCCAATTACAGGCGGCCCGGATGTAGCTATTCGGTGAATTTTCGGATTGATCAAAATGTCCAAATGGAATATGGGAAACCGGCTCCATCTTTTACAGGTAACCCTCAAATATATTTATTTACGGCAAATTGGATTGCAGTACTGTGACGTACTATGGGTACAAGGAATGGAATCAGAATTTGAAATATGCCGATAGAATACGTTGCTGAATTTTATCGTATCTGAGGCCGGTTTCTTAATTCTTTGAGTCTTGATAGCAAGGGCAAAGGCTTCGTCCGGTTCGGAAGATTGAAAGCAACCTTTTTCTAAAAAGAAACAGCCGCCTCTTTAGAGGCGGCTGTTTTGCAAATCAACCGGAATACACCCTTATCGCCGGATGAAACGTCCGCGATAGACCGGGCCGTTTGCATCGTCAATATTCAGCAGATAAGCCCCTGCCGGCAGGTTTTGGAGGGATACCTCCACGCGCGACTGGCCGTTGAGCGTTTCCTGATGAATCAACTGGCCGGTGATGCTGCGCAGGCTCAGCACAGCACCATTGTGCAGCGCCAGGCCGTCGGCATAAATGGCGGCTTCAGCCGGGTTGGGATATAGAATCACTTCATCGGACGCGGCAGCCCCTGTTTCATCGAAGCGCAGTACGCGCGTGACGCTGTAGCTCAGCGGCAACCCGGGTTCTTCAATGGCGAGGCGATAGTAATTCAGGCCTTTCTTGGGCAAAGGATCTACGTAGTTGTAATGGAATCCTGAGCCTTGCGCGGCCACCGTACCAATGGTTTCGAAGTGTTGCCCGTCATTGCTGCGCTGCACGTGGTACTGTTCATTACCCAGCTCGTTGCCGGTACGCCAGTTCACCACAGCCGAGTGTCCACTGGGCTTGACCGTAAACTCCAGCAGGTGGATGGGCAGCGGATTGGCAGAGCTGGTGGATGCCAGCGTAAAGGGGCTGAAAGAGGAGATCGTGTTATTGCTGGTGATGGTGCCGTTGCTGACGGTGCCTGTAGTGGAGCCTTTTCCTTCATCAAACCATTGGGTGACCGAGCCATTGTCGTACCAGTGAGCCACGGTGAGGGCGCTCAGGTCGTCAACGCCGCTATAAGGGTTGAAAGCAAGGGTGACCTTGACATTGCTGGTGGTGGTGGTGGATCGGTTGATGAGCCAGTATTCCCAGCGGGAGACGTGGTTGATGGTGGAAGCGAGCTTGGTGGTGTCGTAGCCGGCAGCGATGGGCGCCTGGCGCATGTACTGTCCGGTGAAGGTGTCGGTAGCATTGCTTGGAGCGGAGATTCCGCAGGGCAGGTAATAGGAGCCATCGCCGGTCGGGAAGGTGAAAGCAGCATTGCCCACCTTCATGACAAGGCCTTTGGAGTGGCTGGCATCGCTGGCGCCTGAGTAGCCGGCACCGGAGGTGAAGACCAGCGGGCTGGTGGTTGACCCGTCAATGTAGCCGGAGGTGAAGGTGAGGGTGTTGGAGATGCTCAGCGGAGCTTCCAGTTTCATCACGCTGCCGCCTGTTTTGGCGAGGGTTAGCTTCGGAAGTATCACCTGTTGCGTGCCGTAGTTGCGCAATTTGCCTCCTGTATTTCCTCCAAATATCAGTGGGTTGCTTGTGCTGAAGTTTACATTGCCGGCTGAGTTGAGGATGAAGGAACTGTCGGATTGGTGGGAGTGACCATAGCTTAAGTAAAGAGTGCCTGCTCCGCTTAGGTTGACGATGCTATCTATTCCGGTTACCCAATTGCCAGTGGCGGCGCCAAAGCCATCATAGGCCGAAGAGGAGGACTTGTGAATCAGACTAAAGCTTCCATTAAACATGTTGCCATCCACATAAAAATCTCCGCTCTTAGTGCTGCTGTCAGCAAGGAAGGTTTCACCGGTTATTTTGTTGGAGTACATGTAAAAGTTGTTCGCAAAATTCCTGAGTAGCACAGCGCTGCTAAGCGTATCATTCATCATTATTAGATTGCCTGTTGTTACGCCATAAACGGAGACCGTATCATGTGGGGTGCTGCTACGGATGTACTTCATAGTGAAAGCAGCGGGGCTGGTGCGAATCACCCGGACCTTGCCACCAACGTCAACTACATCACTGTTGTTACCATTGATGCTACAATACCCGGCCGTATCATGGTCGGTAAGGGTAAAGTTGCCACCCACACTCCCGGTAGTATGAAACA
>JAMIQN010000244.1:0-5255 GCA_035914595.1 Chitinophagaceae bacterium
AGAACCGTTGAAAAACCCATGCCGGGCGCTACCTGAAGACGCATGTACGCTTCCGGGCGTAATGACCTTACAATGCCCAGATCTTCGACCTCCGGAGCCTTTCGCAGTTCTTCAATTGCGGCAGCGCTGAAAATGGTCTGGCCCGGCTGCCCCATATTCTCATTCGTTACACGGCGACTTAGCGTCAAGAAGCTGCTACCAAGGCTTTCATCTGTGGCTTGCCCATTCAGGATATTGTGAAAATTCCACCAAAGAAGCACCGCCGACAAAAGCATCAAAACGCCCACGCTCATCACGAAAAGCGCTACCCACAACCTTCCGCCTGAAGCTTTTCGCAATAGCAGTTCACGAAGCAGTCTGGACGCAGATGCCCGGCTCATAATTTCAAACGATGGGTATAAGCGAAGAAATCATTTTCGTCCAACTCAGCAAGTAGCAGGGAAGCCTCATTGCGCTGTACGTAAGCTTCAATCATTGCAGCGGCCTGCCGCTTGTTTTTCTCATCCAGATGGCTGAATGGCTCGTCCAACAATAGAAATTGAAAGGGCTGAATCAGCGCTCGGATAATAGCCACACGCTGTTGTTCACCATACGAAAGCCTGGCTGCCGGCATCTCTGCACGGTCGGCAATGCCCAGTTGCTCCATCATCTGACGAACCTCCTGCTCTGCAACTGTATTTGTCAGCGACCGTTTGATCTCCAGATTCTCCCAGGCCGTCAATTCAGGAAACAGACGCAGGTCCTGAAATACGATGCTGACCGCCTCGCGACGCAGCCTACTCAAAGCATCATCATCCATTCCTGAAACCGATTTCTCTGCCCACAAAACGCTACCATCAAAATCACGACGAATGCCGTATAGAATATGAATCAGCGTGCTCTTCCCCGCCCCGGATGGAGCCTGAACAAAAATTCTTTCGGGCCTTTCCCAGATGCAATTCTGTAGCCAGATGTCCGATTGCCGCCCCGTCAGTTTTTCCTTCAAAGGCTGTGGTAGCAATGCCTGTAAGCGAAGTGAAGTCATCTTCTATGAGCGCGCCAAGTTAGGGCCTGAGCTGACTGTCGCGCGAGTGACGCTTCGGGCGGTGAAGGCTTTCTTCTCAAAGGAATTTTCGCTACAACTAACTTCGAACCCTGAGCCATGAGCAACCGAATCGCGCAACTTGAAGCCTTCCTGGCAACCACTCCTGACGACCCTTTTCTTCATCACGCACTCGCCCTTGAACTTGTCAAGGCGGGCGATGAAGAGGCTGCTGAACAGCATTTCCGCCACAATCTGGAACAACAGGAAGGGTATGTGGCTACTTACTACCATCTTGGAAAATTGCTGGAACGAACCAATCGCGCAGAGGAGGCAATCAGCATGTTTGAACAGGGAATGAAAGTGGCCAAGGCTGCCGGCGACAACCATACTTACAGCGAACTTCAAGCAGCCTACGACGACCTGGCCTACTAATGAGCCTGTTACTCCAGCACTTTCTCCGGCACTGGAAGGAGAAGCAATTTCCACGACAGGGCACCCTGCTGCTGGCTCTTAGTGGCGGTGTGGATTCAATGGTGCTCGCGACGCTGCTCCGGCAGGCCGGCTTTTCATTTGCAGTCGCTCATTGCAATTTTTCCCTGCGTGGAACAGCCTCGAATGAAGATGCACAATTTGTACAGCAATGGGCTGCCGATTGGAAAATCGAGTGTCACCAAACACAGTTCGATACACGGCAGATTGCAGCGCAACGCCATCAAAGCATCCAGCTTGCGGCCCGCACTTTACGCTACCAGTGGTTTGAGGAATTGCGCCTCCGGCATGGCTATGCCGCTATCCTGACAGCCCATCATGCAGACGATGTAGCAGAGACATTGCTCATCAATCTGTGCCGGGGAGCAGGCATAGCAGGCCTGCATGGCATCCCTGAACGAAACGGGCACCTGCTCCGCCCCCTTCTTTTTGCCAGCCGCAGCGAAATCATGGAGTATGCTGCGCAGGAATCGGTAGGATGGCGTGAAGATGCCAGCAATGCAGAGGAAAAATATCTGCGCAATGCCATGCGCCATCGGGTGCTTCCAACACTCGACGAATTGATGCCCGGCGCAACTGTCCGCATAGCTCAAACTGCGGCACGCCTGCACGACGCGGAACAGATTTATCGGGATGAGTTGGCAAAAATTCTCGGTCGTTTGAAAGAAGAACGTGGCCGGGATGTGTATGTCCCCATTCGTTTGCTCGTTCGGCAGAAAGCCTTGCCCACACTGGCTTTTGAGCTGTTTACACCCTACGGATTCTCTTCGGATCAGACCGCACAAATCCTCCGTTTGCTTCATTCGGAAAGTGGCCATCAGGTAGTTTCAGAAAGCCATCGGGTGATCCGCCACCGCGATTTCCTTGTTGTCACTTCGCGCAATGATGAGGCTTCCGATCTCATCACGATTCAGAAAATTCCTTCTACCATCCAAACCGCGCATGGGCGCTTTTCATTTGAATGGATGGAGCAATCAGCACTGCCGGCGCCCAATGCAAATACCGCCTTGCTGGACGGGGATTCCGTCAGCCTCCCACTCACCCTGCGCCACCGCCGCGAAGGAGACTATTTCTATCCGCTGGGTATGGGCATGAAAAAGAAGAAGCTGAAGCGATTTCTAATTGACGCGAAGCTGCCTATTTCCGAAAAAGAACGTGTTCTGATTTTGGAAAGCCAGGGCCGCATCCTGTGGGTCGTTGGCCATCGGATAGACGAACGATTCAAGCTGCATGCTACCAGCCGCCGCATTTTGAAGCTGAGCTTTCAGCCTCAGTAGCATCTATTTCGAAGCAGAAAAACGGTAGGAATTTGCTTTCAGAAACTTCCCGACGGAAACTTCTCTCAGAACTGAAACGCCTGCAATTCTCTCAGAAAATTGGCACCATGTGTCGGCTCAATAGCCAGCGTAAATACGAAACCAAACACGGCACCCCAGAAGTGCGCATCGTGGTTGATCGTGCTGTCGCCACGCCGCGTCATGTACACTGAATAGACGAGATAGAGCGCCGCAAAAAGGATATTCGGCAAAGGGAAAAAGTAGATATACAACTGCGCCCAGGGTGCGAAATACACCGACGAAAACAGCACCGCCGACACACCTCCCGAAGCCCCAAGCGACCGATAGTAAGGGTTATTACGCTTGCGCAAAAAGCTTGGGAAAGATGCTACCACAATGCCGGCCAGATACATCAGCACATACAACCAGGGTGTCAGGCCATGCAGCATAAACTCCTGCTCCACCACCCTTCCAATAAAGAAGAGCGTGAACATATTGAACAGGAGGTGCATCCAGTTTGCGTGAATGAATCCTGAGGAAAGCAGCCGGTAGTATTCGCCGGGCGATTTCATTTTCGCCGGCCAGAGTATCAACTTATCGGCGAGCCTGTTGTCATTAAACGCAGCGATGGACAGCAGCGCGGTAACAAGCACAAGGGTTACCGTGAAAGCGATAGGATACATGCGCGGCGAATGTAGTTCAACTGTGATGGTAGGCAGAGTTGTTCAGGATGCTAAAAGCGCGGTAAAGCTGCTCAGCCACAATCAAGCGCACGAGTTGATGCGGAAACACCAGCCGCGACAGGCTCCACACCTGATCCGCCCGTTCACGCAGCGCCGCACTCACACCATAAGCCCCTCCAATGAGCAGCACCAGCGTTTTTGTACCGGCATTCATCCGCTCCTGAAAAGCCTCTGCCCACTGCGGCGAATCCAATTGCCGCCCCCGCTCATCAAGCAATATCAGGTAGTGCTGCGGTTTCAGCCGTTTCTGAATGAGTGCCTCTTCGGCAGCCAGTAAGGCTTCAGGTTTCGGCTGGGCGCCTTTCAACGGGGGTGGCAAAATTGTCAGCTCCGTTCGGCACCAGGGTTGCAGCTTCTTCAAATATTGACTGATAGCCGGCGCCAGCTCCACATCCGTAGGCTTTCCAATAGACCAAATCTCAATCAGCATGGCGGGCAAAAATGAGGGGCAAAATAATGCATCAACATTCCTTCATTTTCTACGTGGGAAAAGACTTCCGTCCTCCTCTTGCTGGCTGGGGCAAGCCTGTACCATTGCCTGAAATGACGCTACTTTTAGGCCCCAAAAACAACGCACGAAATGGCCGAAGCAATCAGGATGCCGCTGCTCTCCGACACGATGAAAGAGGGCGTTATTGCGGCATGGCATAAGAAGGTTGGCGACAAAATAAAAAGCGACGATGTGCTGGCAGAAGTGGAAACGGATAAGGCCACCATGGAGGTTCTCCCTTATGTGGATGGCACCCTCCTCTATGTTGGCGTTGAAAAGGGACAGGCCGCAAAAGTGAATGACATCATTGCCATCGTTGGTAAGGACGGTGAAGATTTTTCTGCTCTACTAAAAGACAATAATGCTTCTGCCTCTGCAGTTCCGGCACCAGCACCCGCCACACCTGCAGCTCCTACAACCTCAGCACCTGTCGCGGCACCTGCCGGCATTACGGTCGTGCGCATGCCCTTGCTTTCCGACACGATGAAAGAAGGCAAAATCGTAGCCTGGAACAAGAACGTGGGAGACACGGTAAAAGCAGACGATGCGCTTGCAGATGTAGAAACCGATAAGGCCACGATGGAAGTCATGGGCTATGCCGATGGCACCCTCCTCTACATCGGTGTGCCTGCAGGCGAAGCCGCCAAAGTGAATGATATCATCGCCATCGTAGGCAAAGCCGGCACCGACCTGAGCGCATTTCTTGCCGCTGAAAAAGCATCGGCTAACTCGGGTGGCACCACGCCAGCTATCGCCACAACTCCGGCCCCAACACAAGCAGCCGCAGCGCCTACTGCAGCCGCAAGCTCGCAACACGATGGTGGCCGCATCAAAGCTTCGCCGCTGGCGCGCCGCGTGGCTAAGGAAAAAGGTATTGACCTGTCTGCACTCACAGGTTCCGGCGACAATGGCCGCATTATCCTGCGCGATGTGAATCAGTATCAGCCGGTTGCCACACCTGCTTTTGCTGCCGCCGTACCTGCCCTGCAAGGCCCTGCCTATACCGATGTTCCGCTTTCACAAATGCGGAAGGTGATCGCTCAGCGCCTTTCAGAAAGCAAGTTTGGCGCACCTCATTTCTATCTGCGCATGACCGTGACGATGGACACTGCCATGGCTGCGCGCAAGGCCATCAATGACCTCGGAGGTCCCAAGGTTTCTTTCAACGACCTTATCATTAAGGCTTGTGCCATGGCGCTGCGCCAACACCCTGATGTGAACGCATCGTGGAC
>JAMIQN010000245.1:0-3525 GCA_035914595.1 Chitinophagaceae bacterium
CGTCGCCTGTTTTGGAACACCTTCAAGTTTGGCAGCGTCAATACTACTTCGCCTGATCAACTCCACGTGGACGTTGGCGGCTTCAATCCCCTGATGGGCGAGTCCTACGGCACCATTGCCGCAGAGAGTCGCTCCAATCACAAAAGCCAGGGCTTTGGTACTGCGCCCAGTCGCGGCGAGGCCATTGAATATTTCAAGCAAATCCTCGGCGACTCCGCCAAAAAAGACTTGCTGGAAGGCATCAACACAAGCTGGACGCGCATGTCGGCAGCAGCCAGCCTGGCTACGCTGACACAGGCCGCTATCCAACATTTCAATCCGCTGAAACCACAGGCTTCTGTGCCGGAGATCGTGAAAATCTACAAGGCCATTGCAGCCCTTCCTGAAAGCAACCCTTCTCTGAAATATTGGAAACAGCAGAAGCTGAAAGAGGCGCAGGCCTTGCTGGTGGAGGCTTCCGGGCTTTGGCTGGAGGCGGCTGCCACCGATTTTATCGCCGTACCCGGCAAGGCCATTTCCTATCGGGCAGAAGTGATTAGCAGGAGCATGCCCGGCATTCGCCTGAATCGAATCATCTGGATTTCTGATGGCGACAGCCAGACTGCCCTTCCGCTGGCGAAGGATATCTTCTATTCTTTCCAACATCGGCAGACTTTGGATACGCACACGCCTTTCTCCAATCCTTATTGGCTGAACAAGCCGCACACCGCCGGCATGTACATCGTAGACGACCCGCTGATGATTGGCAAGCCTGAAAACGACTTTGGCCCCCGCGTGATTTTCGACCTCAACATCGGCGGTGTGAACCTGCAGGTGCCGCGAGCTGTGGTGTACAAATCCACCGACCCGGTGAAGGGCGAAGTGTATCGGCCCCTTGAAATCCTGCCACCGGTGAGCATTGCCTTGTCCGACCCGCTGCTGGTGTGCCGTGACTCCACACCACACACTTTGCATATCACCGTGACAGCAAACACCGCGGACGTGTCCGGCAAGATCGTGTTGCCTACAGTGCCCGGCTGGGACATCCAATTGGGCGACCCTTCTTTCCATTTAATGAAGCCCGGCGATGAAGCCACCATCGAAGCAAGCATCCGCAGGCAGCCCACCAGCAGGGAAGCAAGCCTGCTCGTGAGCGCCCGGACGGACGAGGGCATTTTCAGTAAGAGCATTCATCGGTTCCAATATGACCACGTGCCCTATCAGTTTATGCTGAGCGATGCACGGGTGACGCTGGTTCCCGTGGCGCTGCAGATGCGGGGCCGCAACATCGGTTACATCCCAGGTGCGGGTGATGAGATTCCGGAATGCCTGCGTCGCATCGGTTACAAGGTGAGCATTCTCAGTAATGAGCAATTGGCAGCCGGAAAGCTATCCGGTTTCGATGCCATTGTTGCCGGCATTCGGGCCTACAACGTGAATGAATCACTGCCCCACTACCATGAGCAATTGATGCACTACATCCGCCAGGGCGGCAACCTGATTGTGCAATACAATACCAACTCAAGGCTCGGCCCGATGAAGGCACAGCCGGGGCCTTATCCGTTCACCATTTCGTCAAAGCGGGTGACGGATGAGCGTGCGAAAGTCAGCTTTGTGCATCCCGAACAGGCCGTGCTCAACGAGCCTAACAAGATCACCCCGCAGGATTTTGACAACTGGATTCAGGAGCGCGGCACCTACTTCGCTACAGACTTAGATAAGCACTATCAAACCGTGCTTTCGATGCACGACAAAGGCGAAGCAGCTCAGGAAGGTAGCCTGATTATCGCGCCTTATGGCAAAGGGAATTTCGTCTATACCGGTCTGGTGTTTTTCCGGCAATTGCCGGCGGGCAATCCCGGGGCCTATCGCCTGTTTGTGAATCTGCTTTCCCTACCCAAGAACCAGTCTGTTGATGCGAAAGATTAATGAAGGCAGGCCCATCCTGGGCTCGTGGCGGAATGTATATCTGCTGATGCTGGTGGTGCTCGGCCTGCTAATCCTTTCCTTTTACCTTTTTACGAAACATTTTGAATGAGTACGATTGACTGGCTGGTGCTGGTCCTCACGCTGCTCTTCATCATCACGTATGGCATCTGGAAGAGCCGCAACAACCGAAATATCGAGGGCTACCTGCTTGCAGATAAGCAGATTCCCTGGTATGGGGTAGGCCTTTCCGTCATGGCCACGCAGGCCAGTGCCATCACCTTTCTGTCGGCGCCGGGCCAGGCCTACAGCGATGGGCTGCGCTTTGTGCAGTTCTACTTCGGCCTGCCGCTGGCGATGATTGTGATCTGCGCCACGTTCATCCCCATCTTTCAAAAGCTGAATGTCTTCACCGCCTATGAATATCTGGAGCGGCGTTTCGACATCAAAACGCGGGCACTGACGGCCTTTCTGTTTCTGTTGCAGCGCGGCCTTTCTACGGGCATCACCATCTATGCGCCGTCCATTATCCTCTCGGCCATCCTGCACGTGGACATCACCTACACAACGCTGATGATGGGCCTGCTGGTGATTCTCTACACCGTGTATGGCGGTACGCGCGCTGTGTCTTACACGCAGATGCTGCAGATGGCTATCATTTTCTCCGGCCTCTTCATGGCAGGCTACATGGTGGTGCATCTTCTGCCCGAAAATGTAGGCTTCACCGATGCCCTGCACATTGCCGGCAAGATGGGCCGCACCAATGCCATTGACACCCATTTCGACCTCGACAATCGCTACAATATCTGGTCGGGCATCATTGGTGGTTTCTTTCTGCAGCTTTCCTATTTCGGGACGGACCAGAGCCAGGTGGGCCGCTACCTGACGGGCAAGAGCATTGCCCAAAGCCGGCTGGGGCTGGTGATGAACGGGCTGGTGAAAATCCCCATGCAGTTTCTGATTTTGATGATTGGCACGCTGGTATTTGCTTTCTATCAATACAATACGCCGCCGGTGTTTTTCAATCCTGTGGAAGTGGCCCACATGCGGTCCGGCGCTTATCAGCAGGAGTTTCAGAGGCTGGAGGCGAAATATCGCTTGGCCAGCGAAGCCAAGCAGGCGGTGGTGGCGCGGTTGATTCCGGCCCTGCACCAGAATGACGAAGCTGCGGTGGACCGGATACGGGTGGAAATGCAGGCCGCACAACAACAAACAACGGCCATCCGCGATTCCGTCACCCGCCTGATGAAACGTGCCGACCCCTCTGCCGACACCAACGACACGAACTACGTCTTTCTCAGTTTTGTAACCGGCTACCTGCCGGTGGGCCTGGTGGGCTTGCTCATCGCCATCATTTTTCTGGCAGCGATGGGCTACACAGCCAGTGGTCTCAATTCGCTGGCCTCCGCGACGGTGGTGGATTTTTACAAGCGCTTTATTCGGAAAGAAGGTAGCGAACAACATTTCCTTTCGGCCTCGCGCTGGGCCACGGTGGGCTGGGGAGTGTTTTGCATGGTGGTGGCGCTTTACGCAAGCCATCTCGGCAATCTGATTGAGGCGGTAAACATCTTAGGCTCACTATTTTATGGCACCATCCTCGGCATTTTCCTGGCGGCTTTT
>JAMIQN010000246.1:0-2376 GCA_035914595.1 Chitinophagaceae bacterium
TCTTGAGGCGCAGCTTTATTCGCAATGCCCAGAATGATTTGCCATCATCTTCAATGGCACGATTGAGCCGGATGCCATTCATTTCGGGATAGCTATAGAGGATTTTGCGGAATGCATCGAAGCGGGAGGCGGGCACCGAAATTTGGCCATTAATTCCTTCCTGTGCTACATAAATGCGCCCAAAGACCTTCTCTTCATTCAGGCGCTGCCAGAGTTCATCCCGAAACGACTGAGGGTCTTCAATCGGGAAATACTTGTAGAAAGAGATGGTGATGCGCGGCTCTGTTTCTGCCAGCATCCTGCGCTTCAGTTCTTCATTGTTGATGCGGTTGTGAAGAAGTGCCATGCGTGTTTTGTCGTTCGTTGGAGGGGGGAAAGGGCAGATATGTTCAGCAAACGTTGCGCCAATAGGGAGCCCCTGACTACTCAAAAGAAATCGGGATTGAGGGCTTGCTCTCAGAGCCAGCGCAGCGGATTGCGGCGGCCCATCAGTGCATAGCGCTTCATGTTCATCCAAAATGCCAGAATCATGTAGATGATGATGGGTGAGCCAAGCGTAAGGAAGGAGATGTAGATAAACCACATCCGGATGCGCGAAGTAGCAAGGCCCATGCGTTCCCCAATCGCGCTGCACACACCAAAGGCGCGCCATTCAATGGCCGATTTCCAAAGGCTGAGACGAGTATTCATCTGCGTAAGGCTGCAAAAATACAGTATGGCTGTTGCTGAATTTTTAAAGTATCAGAGCTGGAAATTTGTGGCTTCATTGCCACCGCATGAAGATTCTGAATGCGCAACAAATCCGGGATTGGGACGCCACTACCATGCGGCGTCAGCATATTCCTTCGCTAACGCTGATGGAGCGGGCCGCAGTAGCTTGTGTGGATTGGATAGTGGCACGGTATCCGGCAAAGACGCCTTTCATTGTGATGTGTGGCACGGGTAATAATGGCGGTGATGGATTAGCCATCACACGGCTGCTGTTGGAAAAAGGATATGCCGCTGCAGCCTTTCTGGTAAAGCATAGCGACCGCCTGTCCGATGATTGCACTGCAAATCTGGTAGCCGTGCAGTCGGCGGGTCCTGCAGCCTGCACGGTCCTTGAGGCAGGTCAGTTTATCACTTCACTTCCGCCCGAAGCTGTGCTGATAGATGCGCTTTTTGGCACCGGCCTCAACAGAGCCTTGGAAGCTTATGTGGCGGAATGCATCAGCCGTCTGAATGCGCTACCGAATAAAAAGGTGGCGATTGATTTACCCTCCGGATTGCGGACAGATACTTTGCCCGCACCTTCCGACAAAGTGTTGCAGGCTCATCACACGCTCACCTTTCAGCAGGTGAAGCGAACGATGCTACACCCGGAAGGCGGCCGGTATTGCGGCAGAATCCATAGAATTGACATTGGCCTGGATTCATATTTTTTGAAGCAGACATCAGGGCATTGGCACACGTTGGAAAAGCAAATGGTGCAGGAGATTTTTCAACCGCGGCCACGTTTTTCAAACAAAGGAAATTTCGGTACCGCCTTGCTGGTGGCGGGTTCGCGAGGCATGATGGGCGCCGCTGTGTTGGCCGTGCGCGCAGCCGGAAGAGCAGGTGCGGGGAAAGTCTGTGGGCTGATTCCGGAGTGTGGTTATGAAATCCTGCAGAGCTCGGCACCTGAGGCGATGTGCCGCATCGGCGGTGCAGATGAAATTGAAAAGATTGAGGGCTGGGAATCGAGCCAGGGTATTGGCATTGGGCCGGGTCTGGGCCGGCATCCCACAACGGCGGGTGCGCTCCATGCGTTTTTGAAAAAATTGAATCGCCCGATAGTGATAGATGCAGATGCATTAAACGTGCTGAGCGAAAACAAGTCTTGGTTAGGCCTTGTTCCCTGCGGCAGCATCCTCACGCCTCACCCCAAAGAATGGGAGCGGCTGTTTGGTCCGTCGAATGACTCGATGACGCGGGCGGAGCAGGTGCGCAGCCTTGCTATGCAGCATCAGTGGATTCTTATTGCGAAAGACGCATACAGCATTGTGGCCTTGCCTGACGGCAATTGCTTTTACGTGATGGACGGCAGTGAAGGGATGGCTACCGGCGGCAGCGGCGACGTGCTCACGGGCATTCTTACGGGGCTGTTGGCACAGGGTTATGCACCTGAAAAGGCGGCTCTGTTAGGCTCCTGGATTCATGCGGTAGCAGGCAGCCGCGCGGCGCAATGGCAGGGCGTAGAGGCGATGCTGGCCGGCGATATTATTGCTCAAATCGGTGCTGCTTTTTCAACTCTGAACGAATCGCATTCCTGAGCTGCATTTCAACTTAAAACATGTCTCTCTCAAAATGCTTGTACTGCCTCCTTCTTATGATGGCAGAGGCTGTATGGGTGCAGGG
>JAMIQN010000247.1:0-1983 GCA_035914595.1 Chitinophagaceae bacterium
GCGCTCGGGCACTTGCTGCATTTTCTTCCTTTTTGAAAGACTACGCCACCCTGCCGCTCCAAAAAGCGACCTCATGAAGTTTAGCATTGGCGATCAGGTACTGCTGAAACGAACCGGCGAAGAAGGTATCCTTCGGGCTTTTCTGAAAGAAGGTCTGGTTGAAGTAGAAGTAAATCACATCCTGTTTCCGGTGTATGAGGATGAACTGGAACATCCGTATTTGAACTGGTTTACCCAAACGAAAACTGCCAAAGGCCGGCCCACGGATGCACCGATTCCGCCGGAGGAAAAACGCAAGCCACAGCGACTGTCCCGGGGCATTTACCTGTCCTTCCTTCCAGAGTTTGAAACCGAAGCCGGCGAAGAATTCATTCGGGCTTTCCAGCTCTACCTGATCAATGAAACGGTAAGCGCCATCCAGTTCAGCTATGATGCGCGCACGACGGGCGGCAAGAGCCGGCTCAGCCTGAAAGGTCAGTTGCCGGCCTTCGGGCAAACCTACCTGCATCGGCTCTCGCTGGAAGTGATGAATGCCCAGCCGCGCTTCCATTGGCAGGTGTCGCCGGCCTCGGAGTCGCTGGGCAAAGGTGATGTGCTGCGCATTCGAGGCAGTCAGCTCGCGCGCCACATGCAAAGCCTTTTGGAAGAAGGAGCCCCCTCCTTTCAAATTCTGCTTACGGAAGATGCCGAAGCGATTCCCGCGCAAACAACAGCAACACCGCTTCCTGCACCGGCCCCTTCTGTGACGACTCAAAAATCTCCGCAAATGGAGCCTGTCCCTGTGCTGGACCTCCATCTTAAAAACAGGAAGTTGCATGGCGTTCCGGCACTCGAAATTCAGATGGCGCTTTTGCAGGAAAAGCTGGATGCCGCACATGTAGCGGGCCTGCAACAGATGATTATCATTCACGGACTGGGAGCCGGCATCCTGCGTGCTGCCGTTCATGAATTGCTGCGCAGCACGGACTATGTCCGCAGTTATCGCAATGAATGGATGCCGAAGTATGGCTGGGGCGCCACGGAAGTTATTTTCAAAACGTAGCCCGGCTACAAATGCGGTTGCACCAATTGCTTCAGGTGGGCCTTGCTCAGCACGCCCGACTGCCGCCACAACAGTTCTGATTTTTTGAACAGCATGAAGGTGGGCACCCCCTGAATTTGATACTGATGGGCCAATGCCGGCTGACGATCCACATCTACTTTGATGATGGTAATGGCGTCGCCGAGGTCGCGCTTCAGCTCCTGAATCACCGGGCTCATCGTCTTACAAGGGCCGCACCAGGTCGCGAAGAAATCAACCAGGACGGGCTTTTCAGACTGAATCAATGCAGAAAAAGAGGTAGCCATGATACGGATGGGGATTACGCAGATCGAAGGTAGAAATTCACAGTGCCTGCTTCAGCCTTTTGGCCTGACAATCATGGCGTGCCGCGGGCTTCATCCACACACGGGAGCCAATAAAAGACGAATATCAGCTCCCGGATGACGAACGTTCTGCATAGGCAAAACTGCTTCTGTACCTTCGCGCAAAATTTTTCAAAACCATCATGAGCAATGTTCGTGTAGCCATCAATGGCTTTGGCCGTATTGGTCGGCTGGCATTCCGCCAGATCTATAACATGGAAGGTATCGAAGTGGTCGCTATCAACGACCTCACCAACCCCAAGGTGCTGGCGCATCTGCTGAAATACGATTCAGCTCAGGGTCGCTTCGACGGAGTTTCTGTTTCGCATGGCGATGACCACATCACCGTTGCAGGTAAAGAAGTCAAGATCTATGCACAGAAGGACCCGGCTCAAATTCCCTGGGGCAGCCACAACGTAGATGTTGTGCTGGAATGCACAGGCTTCTTCGCAGATAAGGAAAAGGCGGAAGCACACCTGCGTGCAGGCGCCCGTCGCGTCGTCATTTCAGCCCCTGCCACAGGCGACCTGAAAACAGTTGTATTCAATGTGAATCACAACATTTTGGACGGCTCCGAAC
>JAMIQN010000248.1:0-5072 GCA_035914595.1 Chitinophagaceae bacterium
ATCTATGCACGGATTTATGACCCCATCATTTACGAGCCGCTGCGCCTGAACAACAGTTTTGGGCTGGTTGGTTTTGGCTCGGATAGCGCTCAGGGTGTGGAGCGTATTTCGTTCCAATCCGAAGGCAGTTTCTTCACGCGCTACAAAGTGTTGGGATTTCGTCTGGCGCCGTTCGTTTTTATGGGAGGAGCGTTGCTGCGCAGATCTGATGAAAATATCGTTCAGGCAGCCGTCTTCCCCAGCGTCGGATGCGGCCTGCGCACTCACAACGACAATCTGATTTTTGGAACCATTGAAGCTAGGCTAAGCATTTTCCCCAGGCAGGTCAATGGCCAGCCTACTGTCCTTTTTGGGATTGCCTCCGATTTGAAATTCCGCTACCGGACCAGTTTCATTCAGGCACCGGATATCGTGCAGCTCAACCGCGATGACTTTTGACTTTTTACCTGCGGCATGAAGTCTGTTTTCGTGAAAAAGTCGGCCTTTTAATGTTCAGTGTGGACAGTTTTTTCCGGCAAAAAAGCGAAGCGCATTGAGCGCAGCCTGATAGCCGATTGTGGCGTGCGTTTCTGAAGGCAGATAATCAAACCAGACCCTGAGAAATGCAGGGTTCGCCCGTTTTAGTTTTTCCGCGAGAAGGTTGGCATCTACCTCCTGCACATGAGGCGGCTCGCCCGGCGTCAGACCTTCTTTACCCACCCCGACATATACCTCAATGGGTGCTTCAAGGCCGTCAGGTGTAGGTGGCAGTGGGCGCCGCAGCAAAGAACCATCATCCCACCAAAGGCTGGGGCTGATCAGGATGTAGCGGTCGAAAAGAGTAGGCTTTTCAAAAAGTACTTCCGTAGCCAACAGGGCGCCGAGGGACTCCCCAATCAGCGTGCTGCCTGAGCTGCGAAAATGCTGTTGTACAAACGGCAGCAGTTCCTTTTCTAAAAATTGAATAAAGCGGACAGAGCCACCGGAGCCGGGTATCAGTTTTTGGTCGGAGGGGCGAGTACTCGGAAAGGTGAAATCCCGCTTCCGGTTTGTGTTGGCAATGCCAACGATGATGGAAGGTTTCACCCAGCCCACCCAGTCGAAAGCCGCATACTGAAACAGTCCCACCGTGTGGATGAAATCTTCATCGGCCGAACCATCCAGCAGATACACTACAGGATAGTGGCTTGTGTCGTTTTTCCCATAGCCTGGTGGCAGATAAATGTTGAGGGTTCGGGCTTCACCAAGAATCTTTGACTGGATGGTCTCAATCCGGCCCAGCACGAAGGGTTTGCTGTCTGTTTGGGCATGGGCGGCAGCGGCCATGAGGCATAAAAGCAGCACATGAAAACAACGCATGGCAGCTCGATATTATTTGGGTACGGTAAAGCTCTTGTCGTCGGCAGAAGGGCCATAGATAGACGGCACCTCAATATCGTTGAGGCGCATATAAACGGTAAGCTGGCCGCGATGATGTACCCAGTGATTGAGGGTTACGCCGAGGTCAGTTCGTTTCTTCGAGCTATAGAGTAGTTGCCCATTTGCCTTGAGGGAAAAATCAGATTCCAATGCTTCGTCGTTGGCGGCACTAAGCGCTGCGCGGGCAGCCTCCATATTCTCCTCGAAGCAGGTAAGAAGTGCTTCCGTATCCCGGATTTCTTTTTTCGGGAAAGTGGCCAAATCAATTTCACCTTCCACCAACATGAACTTGACCCAAAGAGGCATCATAGCCACCAACTCGGCGAGGTAGCCGAGCGTCATGGATTTGGGATGCGGGCGATAGCCAAACAATGAAGCAGGGATACGCTCCAGGCATCGGCGGGTGGCCGTGTATTCGAGGTTGAGTTCGTGCAGCAGGTCCTGTGTTTTTATAGCAGACATGTCGAAGGGGTTTAATCTATAAACCTACACGATGGCCAACGAAAGGGCGGGGGAGCGGTGGGGGGATTTTATTGTTCTGCCAAAGCGCAAGGAATCGCCGGAGTGATGAACGATTGCAACAAAAAAGCCGCCCAAAATGAGCGGCTTCCCTTTCTGTGATCCCGTTGGGACTCGAACCCAAGACCCATACATTAAAAGTGTATTGCTCTACCAACTGAGCTACGAGATCCTCCCCCTTTTTCGGGAGCGCAAAAATAAGGGGATAGGCCTTAGCTGACGTGTCTTTCTTGGCCTCCGGATGAAATCTTTTATCTGCTATTCCAAGTGTGGTTTTTTTAAGAAATGTCGTGCGGCACAAGGCTTAGAAACGCACAATCAATTTCACATTCAGCAACCGCGTGGTGAGCCGGTTGGGCACGGCAAAGGTCTTGCCGGTTGTCTGGTCCTGGATGTAGGTGTAGGAAAGGGTATTCTGAATGCCCAACAGGTTCAGCACTTCCAGCCCTGCCCACACACTTTCCAGGTTTGAAAAAAGAGAATATCGGGGGCGCTCTTTGCGGGCTGCATCTAGCAGCAGTGCTGAAAATCCAATATCCACCCGCTTGTAATCCGGAAGGCGCAACAGCGTGCCATAGCGGGGTGCATTGGGCTGATAAAAGGGCAGCCCTGTTGCATACATCAGGTTCAGGTTGACGCGGAAATTCTTGTTGTGCGGCAGATAGTCCTGAAGAAACAAACCGAACATGAAACGCTGATCCGTAGGCCGCGGACTGTAGCCCGGATAGATGGTCAGGCTGTCCTGCCCAGCTTGGTTTTTCAAAACGACTTTATCATCCGTGATGTCTTCCTGCGTGTTCATCAATCCGATGCTCAGCCAGGAAGTAGCGTCTTTCACCAGTTCGCCATACAACCTTAATTCGCCGCCGTATGCATAGCCCACCGCATCGTTTTTACCTGAATAGCGGATGCGCACATCATCATACACGTAGGGCACCAGGTCATAGAGTTTCTTGTAATAAGCCTCGGCGGTGAGCTTCAGCTTGCGGGTGCCCCAACGAAAATTGTGTTCGCCACCGGCCAGAAAATGCAATGCTTTCTGTGCCAGCAAATCGGTGTTAACGCTGCCATCATAGGCGCGCATTTCGCGGTAGAAAGGAGGTTGGGCATAGAGGCCTGCAGCAGCCTTGAGCAGCACATCCTGCGCACCCCGCAGTTTGTAGCTGAATTGCACACGCGGGCTAAGCACAAATTCGCCATTCAGGTCGCTGTAGAGGAAGCGCAGCCCTGCCGAAATATTGACATGATTGGAGTCCGGGCCAAGCTGAAAATTATCCTGAAGGAAACCGGAATAGCGGGCATAATTCAAATCAATTTTCGAATCCAGGGCGTGCATCATCACCAGGCTGCCATCCGGATTGAAAGGCTGATTAAAGCCGGCAGAATCGCGGCGCTCCCATTCGTGCAGGCGGTCGTTGATATCGGTGAAAGAAGCATCAAGCCCCCAAAGGATATTGTGGCGGCCCGCGTCATAGCTGCCCCGATGGGCGATGGTGCCCACATTCACGTCCAGAAAATTGCGGCTGTAGTTCTGGATGATGCCCGTGCCAATGGCATATTTGATTTGCCCAAAGGAGGCCTTGCCCAGATCAGTTTCCAATGCGCCCAGCAGATACTCGCCACTGATGTCGTAGGTCTCGCGTTCGTTTGTCTGAAAGCCCGAGGCCAGCAGCTTCAGCTTGAGGCGGTCGGTCGGTCGGTGCGTCAACGAGATGCCCGCAAAGCGGCTGTCGAACTGGTCTATTTCCCCGCCGTTGTAAAAAACGTTGAGCTGAAACGCCTGGTCAATGACGCCGAAGGTGGTGCTGCTTTCTTCCGGCACCATCGAAAAGCGATTTCGGGAATAGTTGCCGATGGCTTCCATCTCCCACCGCGGATTGAACCGGTAGCTGAGCAGCAACTGCACATCGGTGAAGCTGGGGTTGTACACGCCTTTCGTAGGCTGTGCCTGCAGCAGGTATTGGTTGCTTTTTTGGCGTGCGCCAAAGAGGTAGGTGAAGCGCTGGTTTTTGGAGGCGCCTTCCAGCGAAAGCGAGCCGCCTAACAGGGACGCCATCGCGGAGCCTGCAAACTTGCGCGGACGTTTGTAGGTCACGTCCAGCACGGAACTCATCTTGTCGCCATACTTGGCCTGAAAGCCGCCCAGCGAAAACGACACGTTGCTCACCAGGTCTGAATTCACGAAGCTCAGGCCTTCCTGCTGCCCCGAGCGAACGAGGTACGGACGATAGATTTCAAAGTCGTTTACGTAAACGAGGTTCTCGTCGAAGTTGCCGCCCCGCACGCTGTACTGGCTGGTTAGCTCATTGCGCGAGCCCACCAGACTTTTAATGACGCCGGAAATCGGGTCCACCGTGAAGGCACCTTCATTGGCATGGGTAGGGTCCAAAATATAGACAGAACCGGCTTCGTTGGGGCTCCGCGAGGCGCGTACTTCCACATCTCCAATTTCATGGCTGCGGCTGCGTATCACGAAGTTGATTTCGCGCACCTCGCCCTGGTTCAGCGTCAGGCTTTGTTCCGCCGATGCATAGTTTGGAAAGCTGCAAATGATTCGAACGCGTTTGCCCGCCGGCAGTTCCAGCCGATAGCGGCCCTGCGGGTCAGTGGTGGCACCCGCTGCCTGATTTTCCACACGCACGGAAGCCATTTCAATGCCTTTTCCCTGAGCATCTATCACCTTGCCAAAAAGCACAGCCGTCTGTGCATCGCTCAAGTCTGCAAGCAGCAACAGGATTAGACTCAGAAGGGCGGTGCGCATCATGGGCAAAAGGGGGAAAAACGAAGGCAGAGCGCTGATTATTTTCCGGCGAGATGAAGTTGGTGAATCGTTTCGGTAGGGTTGGAAGAGCTAAATACCGTATTGCCTGCCACCAGCACGTCAGCACCGGCAGCCACCAGCGCAGGTGCATTCTCCACCGTCACGCCGCCATCCACTTCAATGAGCGTCTGTGCTCCGGCAGCCTGAATCATCTGCCGCAGGGTGGCTACTTTCTTCAGGGCCTGCGGGATGAATTTCTGTCCGCCAAAGCCCGGATTCACACTCATGATCAGCACCAGGTCAATATCGCAGAGCACGTCTTCCAGCAGATGCACGGAGCTATGCGGATTCAGCGATACGCCTGCTTTCATGCCCAGGGCTTTGATGGCCTGCA
>JAMIQN010000249.1:0-1659 GCA_035914595.1 Chitinophagaceae bacterium
GCTTCCGTCACGCCCAGTTTGTTGACCGCACCGGCGATACCTTCCGCTGGAAGGGTGAAAACGTCTCCACCACCGAAGTCGAAAACATCATGACCGGCCACGCGGCCCTTCAGGATGCCGTGGTGTATGGTGTCGAAATCCCCAACACCAACGGCCGTGCCGGCATGGCCTCCATCACTCCGCACGAAGGTCACTCGCGCAGCGAGCTGGACCTGCCAGGCCTTTACGCCCTGCTCAAGCGCGAACTGCCGGCCTACGCCGTGCCCGTGTTCCTGCGCGAACAGACGGTTGTAGAAACCACCGGCACCTTCAAGTACCAGAAGAACACCCTGAAGAAGGAAGGTTTCGATCCTGCCAAGGTCAATGACGATCCCGTGTACGTGCTGCTGCCGGGCACATCAGAATACGTCCTGCTGACCGAGGAAATCTTCAGCAACATCCAGCAGGGCAAGTATCGCTTCTGATACCTGACACCAAAATCCTGCAACCAATAAAAAGCCGGCTTGAGAGCCGGCTTTTTATTGCCTGAATATTCAAGTGATTGCCTCTCATCCAGCCCCCCTGTTGAGTGGACGTACGCATATTGCCAACCCCTAGTCCCTTCAAAGGGGTGATGCACCTCATTATTGGCACCTGCACCGCCCCCCCTCATTCAAGGGGTATCGGCCTCCACACCCCCTCCCTAAACTAGACCTGATTCTCCATATTCCGGTTAGCCCGACCTGGTCTTTTGGTGAAGACATCGCATTTCACAGCCTTTTACTTTCCCGATGCCAGCCATCAAGCACGTTCACAAGGAGTTGACCATGCCCCAGCGCAAACATCTGACAATGATTGCCGCCGCCATCATAAGCAGCCTCGTCAGCGGCTGTGCATCCAATGCAGCTAACGACAGCAAGCCCGACAGCAGCGGCACTGGCAGCATCACTGCTGTACAAACGGCAGCGGGTAGCAGCGGCCTCGCCGTCAATGTGGGCTATCCGCAGGATTTGCGCGACTACGCCAACACTGTGGTCGTTCCCACGGCCTATGTGAAATTCCTGGTGGACGGAAAAGTGTTCGTGTCCAAACAGGGCAGCGCTCTGTCCACGCTGGGTGGCGGCAATGCCAACTCGGTAAAAGCCAGCGCCAAATACAAGGTCAATGGTATGAACAAGGCCTTGGCGCAGGAAATCGCCAAAAAAGCCTATGACGATTTTGTCTCCAGGCTGCGCGCCTCCGGTTACACCGTGCTCACCTATGACGACATTAAAGATCGCGACTACGTAAAAAAAGCAGCCCGTGACAAGGGTGATGCCAAGTGGGGATTGCCAGTCGAGTCCCCCATTGGCAGCAGCGATGTCTATCTCGTGGCCGCCCCCACTGATGAACAGCAAATCAAGATTGGCTTCACTGGTGCTTTCGCTGAATTCATCAGTCTCGGCAAACCAAGATTCAAGGATGCCACCGTCATCATCCCGACTTATACCATCGTTTCACCACAGGTCTGGGGTGAAACCGGCTCCAGCTATAGCAGCATTTCTGCCGGCATCAAAACGGCCGCCGGTATGAATCTGCAATCCGCCAGCGCCATGTGGATGGGCAAACCAAAAACCCGCATGGGCGGTGGTAACATGCCTGGTGTAGTCACAAAAGCAGCGGTCATCAACATCACGGAAA
>JAMIQN010000250.1:0-4614 GCA_035914595.1 Chitinophagaceae bacterium
GTTCGTAGTTAAGACGGGTTTCTCGAACGGAATAGTTGGGTATTCTCGACGAAAGTCCTAAAAAAAGTTTCCCGACAAAGCCTTTTATCAACATCTCCACAAACTTAGACCTATACCGCATCGCTCTCTGAAGTCTTCAAACCCTGCTGCTATCTCCCTTCGTTTTTGAATCTGATTTCTTCATTTTTCCATACCCCCTTCCTGTTCTGCTCCTCACTTTTTCCACTCACCTACCTTCATTCCAATTAACTGATTCTACGAAATACACTTGCTATGTCTGCCCCTGAAAAAATCCGAGTTGACAAATACCTCTGGGCGATTCGAATTTTCAAGACCCGTAGCCTCGCAACGGCGGCCTGCGATGATGGCAAAGTGAAACTTGCGGGTCAGAATATCAAGCCATCCAGAGCCGTTGCCGTTGGGGACCGTTATGACATCAAAACGCCCGCCCGGCGATGGACCATTGAAGTGGTTAGTCTGATTGCTAATCGTGTGGGTTACGAAGAAGCAATTCGTCATTACGTAGATCTGACACCGGATGAACAACGGCAGCAGGCGCAGTATCTGCATTCTTCGTTCTTTACCGGGAAACGTCTTAGCAAAACCGGACGGCCTACAAAGAAGCAGCGCCGTGACCTGGGAGATGCCCTAAGCAACGGCGCTGAAGAGTTTTCGGAAGAGTAGAGCCTTACCAAACCGCCCGGGTGTCACCGGTTTTCATCAAAACCCAGTTGCGCCCCATGTCTTCACTACGGAACAGCCCGTAGTTCGTTGTGATGTACACATACCGCTTGATGATGCCGTTCTTGTACACGTCCTGTTTGCCCGTTATGCCATACACCGACGTGTTGGGGTTCAGACCATTATTCGAAGCCACAAATGTTCCGGTAGTCGCATCCAAACGATAGATTCCCAGCGAATCCAAACCTGCAAGCACCACCTGATCCAGGGGTGAAGCACAGGAAAGAATTTCCTGACTGGTTGGCAGCCCTTGATAGGGAGCCCAAGTATTTCCACCATTATCACTATAGTAGATGCCCTGAGCGCCGGAATAATCTGCTATCAGCAAAGTGTTGGCGGAATGACTGAGGTACCATGAACTGCCTGCAGGAAGGCCTGTACCTGCCGATACTCCCGTCCATGAAGCAGTAGCACTGGGACGTACGTACAGGTTTGCACCACTCGGATCCAGCGAATAAACCTTACCGTCATTGGTTTGCGTAAATGAAGTTACCGGGCTGGTAATGCTTGCTGCTCCCGGATCCGGCTCCCACGTAACTCCATGATCGCTGCTGACTTCAATACCACTCAATGAAGTGGAGCTTGCAACATAAAGACGATCACCCGGAACATCCAGCAACATGCTGGCCCAATGCGTATTGGGATTCACGCTCGGAATGGGTTGCCCCGGTACCGGCTGGTTGAAATTCACGCCGTTGTTGGCAGAATACCGAAGTACTGACTTGATGAAAATGATATTGTCGCCTGAGATTGAGATCGCACGTGCAGGTAAGCCGTCCGGCTGAAAAATATCCTTGTATGCAAAGCCGTCATTCGTCTTAATGACAGTACCTAATTTATCTCCAAAAAACACGACGTACGGGGTACGAATCACCTTATTGTTGTCAATGCCATCGGTCTTCTTGCAACCACCTGCAACCAATGCAGCCGCAAGTAATAGCAGTAAAGAGGAGTAGCATTTGCCGTATCTCATATTCTAAGACAAATTTTCGCCAAGATTAAGATTTTTGACGGGATCGCCAACTTTTTGTGAAGATGGAATTTACCTCCATCTATTGCCCCGCCTGCTGTGCACGAGCCTTGCTTCAGAATATCTGAAACATTCAGCCTGCTAAGGCATTTGCTGTTGCTGCTCCAAACTTTCTATTTGCGCCACGCGCTGCGCTAAATGAAGCAGTTGCAACAGGCTGTTTTCCTTCGGGTCAGTGAAGCGCATTTTCAATCGGTATTCATTCGCCCCGTCGCGCATTTCACCTCCGTTGATGCTCAGGCTTTGTAAGACCATCGCGACCTCTTTCAGGCGCGCTGCATCGCTCCCATCGGCTGCCTGAAGCGCCCCCTGCAACAATGACTGCAAATCCACCCAGCACCCCGCCGGATGACTGTTCAATTCCTTATGCACAGCATCAGGCATCGCACCTGCGTGCTCCCGCAAAAAGGCTTCTGCAAAGGCCTGATTACTACTGACGGCGATATACTTATCACCTACTACCAGGCTGGCTCGCGAATCACCTCCCAGGTGGTATGTGTTGGGGCCGGCAGGCTGTAGCACATCTCCCCCACTCGCCAATGCAATCAGTTTTTCAAGCTTGGTTTTATCACCAATTTTCATCGCGGCGACAAAGTCAACACTGGGCAGATTTGACAGTGCCGCCTCAATGCTTCCCGGGGTCGCTGCACTGTCTTTGCTGACCTTGAAATTGTTCAGCGCGAGCACCATATCGCCGGTGAATCCGCCAAGTACATCATCCAGTGTGATGCCTTGCGACATCAACGCCAGATTGGCCATTCCCGAAAGGTTCAGCCGCTGCAACAGGAGCTTCACCACAGCAGGTGACAAGTGCAAAGCCGCAGCCAGATTCAGGCCGGGAGCAGGCAGGCGCCGCAGCATATCTGCATCCACATTCTGCTTCCCAAACTGACGCGCTACTTCCTGCAAACTATCCGCCGCATAGTAGCGCATCAAGCCTTCGATCTGCCCCTTCTGAAAATCAATTCCGGTGGCCATCGCACTCCCTTTCAAAAGCATTTCTGCAACAGTCGCGCTCAGCATATTACTGCCCTCGTCGGGATTGGCGTAGTACTGCTGCAGCAGTGCGTCATAACCTACCCAAAGGCTTATATCGTGGCCATCTTTTTCTAATCTGCGGAAGCGCTGATCCTGATCCAGGCCTGAGCCTTTCACAGGTTGCAACATCGCTGTCAACTCCGCGCGGCTCCCTTCGGCATCCGGCACTTCTTCCTCCCAGTTCATTGATGGAGTATTCATCGGCATGCCGCCAACCGTATCAATGTGCGCCTCCTCATTCCGTGCCTCGCGCCGCACCATCCCCGACATCAGAATGGCCACCTCGTCATTCCAGCCGACATACATTTCATCGTCCAAGCCGGCCGTTGTTATTGCACCATCCTTTTTCAAAGCGGCCGAAGGAAAATGCTTTTTCAGATAGGCTTCCAGCTTGCCTTTATCCGCAAGGGGCAACACGGCTGCCATCTTCATCCGGCCCGGAAACCGTTGATCGGGGCGGGTGAAACCATAGAGTGTTGCTCCAAAATCAATCCCCGACTGGTCCAGATCTTTCAATGCATCCGGCAGCTTATTCATAGAAGTATCCTTTCGCAGCTCGTTGAGTAATCCGCTTCCCATAATGGCGCTCCAGGCAAGCTCCCGGCGCAGTTTTCCGGTATGAATTCCTACCACGCTCAGTGCGTCTTTAGGGATGTACTTCGCCGCCTTCGGTACCCGGCTGCACGAGGCAAACAGCATGACAAGCAGTACCAGGATACCTGCAATTCGGAATCGGTTTTTCATCATGGCAAAACAGAAATGAAGAAGAAAAATCGTTTGATTTTTTGGGGCCGTGAAGGTAGGCGAAGGGAAAAGTCAGTCATAGAAATCCAACAACGCAACATGTCCGTGACAGTGCGACTCTTCAGAAATTCAGGCTTCAAAATTTGTAACATCGCCGCATGAGCAAACTGCAGGATGCCCTCCGCCGATACTGGCCTTTGCCTGCCGTTTTAGCCCTCCATTGCTGGCTTCAGTACACCCATCTGCAGCTTGATTTTTGGAATGATGAGCTCTACACGTTGCGGCATTTCATCCTCGTTCCGCTGAGCGATACGGCCACACATTACCCCGTTCCCAACAACCACATCCTGTTTAGTCTGCTTGCCAATTTGTGGGCAAAGTTGCTCGGCATTCATACCATGCAGGATGCGATCCGGCACATCGTTGCGCTACGATTATTACCGCTCTTCTTTTCCGGCCTTTGCCTCGTTTTTGTTTTTCTCGCTGCGCGAAAATTGGCTTCAATCTCCGCTGCTACGCTGGCCGCATTGCTGCTCGTCACCACCATTCCCTTCTACAATTTTTCTGCGCAAATGCGCGGCTACAGCCTCAGCATGTGCTTCGCCGCGGCTATCGCCTACGTGGTGATTTCCGCATGGCGAAAGGCCACACCCAGAGCCATTCTCCGGCTTTTTCTGCTCAGCCTGCTGTGCCTCTACACGCTGCCTACGAATCTCTATTTTCTGCTCACCCTCTTGGGTATTATTCCTGCAGCAGCCGTTCTGTTGCGACAGGGGCGGGAGGATGTGGCAGCACCACGCGCCGCCATGCGTATGAGCCTGGCCATTGGTGCCGGCATTCTTGCAGCAGGCCTGCTTTATCTGCCGCTTTATCCGCAAATGGCGGGTTGGCTGAAGAGTAGCGAAGGCAGCGCTGCCGGCGCTTTCCCAAGCACGCTGCATGCCATGCCCATCGTGGCCTACCATTTTCTTTCTGCCCGCTACCTGCTGGCGTTTCCGCTTGTCTTCTTTTTCTGGAAAGAACGTAGGCTCCGCTTTGCCTGGCTTTGGCTAATGGCGGCC
>JAMIQN010000251.1:0-7924 GCA_035914595.1 Chitinophagaceae bacterium
ATGGTTTTGTGAGGTTGGTAAATGCGGCTTCGGCGGCGGGACTGCGTATAGTACACAGCCCCGCCAACCGTTGTCAGCCCGCAAAAGTTATTTGGTGAATTTGACGGCTTTAGTCTGCCCTTCGTTAGTAACAAAGCGCAAGAGATACATGCCGGCAGCCAGATCGCCCGTTTGTATGTTGCCTGAGCCATCCGCCTGTCCTCGCTGCACAACCTTGCCATTCATGTCCAGAATGCTGTAGTCCCCGCCTGCCGCAAGGCCGTAAGCAGAGCGGGGCGCATTGGCAGCAGAAGCCATTCCATTAGGCTTTGTCTGCCTGAATTGCATCATATTCGACGAACTGTACTTATAAACGATATTGGTGCCGTTATACCAAGCTGTCATGATGTTCATGCCGGTGTTCGAGCAGTTGGTAACGGACATGGATTCATTAAGATCCCAATGATAGCCGATAGGAGAAGTGGCATCGTTGACCTGATAGCATTGGAAGGGCGTTATCAACTGGCCGGTCAGGGGCAATACGTGACGCGCATAATTGCTGTCGTGCGCCCAAGGGAAGAATCCGACCGTGTATTGCGTATTGCCAATATCGGTTGAGCTGCCGCTGTTCAGGCCAATGCCTGCGGCCACGCAGGCGCCCATCGTCTCATAGGCAGGTGGAGGCCCGTAGAGGAAGGAAAGGATGCCAGACATATTGGTAGCGCCTGTAAGCAGGTTGAAGCCAAACACTTCCCGACCTATGCCAAGACTGGTTTGGATAGAAGAAGCCACCTCCCAGCGCGCATTACCACGTGTCCATTCATCCAGGGCTGCAATGCGCGGCGCATAAGCGTTGCCACCGGTGTATAGCGTATAGGTTGTCGTTGGCCCACCGGCAGCGGGGTCAAGCTCCACTACTTCAAGGTTGCCACTCGCCGTATTCAGATAAGGCAGGGATATGAAGCGCGTACTGCCCCCGCTGCCGGCTTGTGTATAGAAAGCTACATCGGAGAAGTGAGCATTACTCGCGACAGATACTCTCACAAAAGGCGATGTAGGAAGCAATATATCACTCCAATAATACCAGATGGTACCTGCATCTTCCCAAGCACAAACGAACTCGTGCATATCGCGGATGTTACCCGGCGTGAAAGTCGGATCGTAGGCGGCATCTACATGCGGAGGGGTGCTCGCGTGCCCCAGCTTTATCAGAGATGCCGATGGCGTTGGTGTAGTAATAGACAACGCGGAGGTAACTGTAAGTCCGGCGCCGATATTATTCAGGTCGTAGATGTCCAAATATGCCGTGTCGTTTTGCCGGTACACCACCAGCACCTGCGTGCCGATAGAGCCGCTTGGCAACTGGCCAGAGACGAAAGCCACATCAGGATCTACAGTTCCCGGAAAGTATAGCGTTGCGCTAACACCGCCCCAGTCTTCTACATACAGCCAGGAATCGCTGTTATTGTTATCGCTCCATACCACAGCCCTGAGCACACCACTATTTCCATCCTGGCGCATATCGCAGTTGGTAAGGACAGGCCCTTGCGTACTCAGCGGCGCTACAGTGGTTTCGGTAAAAAACGAGGAAGGAACGATCTGCGCCAGCAGCGCATTATCCTTTTTTAAACACGGCATCACGAGCAGCACCGCTGTCATAGTTGACAGCATTGCCACACGTAACTGCCTAAGCGCCGTGTGTGTGTGTGTGTGTGTGTGTGTAAGCAGGCATCTTATCAGCCTGCCGGGGCGCTGCCTGGAGCACCTGAAGGGGAGTGGTCCTTTGTCGCATGGCTTACATGATTTTAAAGAGTGAAAAAACGAGAGAAAATTTTATTCTTCTTGAGTGGCCTTCCATCCTTCCTGACAAGGGCTCCAGGATTTGGGTAAAAGGCTTCTCTGCCAAGGGTTTCTAAACGGAGTTTTGAATGGAGGACAAAATTCTATTTAGCTGTAAGTAAACACTGTATCAATTTACCGGCGCACAAGCATTAGTCATTGCCCGGCGACTTCCTAAAAATGGCCGGTCCGGTTAACTGTTCTTTGCTGCCCTGGCTGTCCTCGCTAGGACGGCTTCAAAATGCCAAAGGGTTGGTTTACTGATGGATTTTTTCATCGGTGGCCTTGTGTTGCACCAGCTATACGCCCTCAGGCAAAAGCTTCCGCTCACCCGGCATCGCTTCTGAAAGCCGAACAGCCGTCTTCCACATCGCTCATCATCGTCCTTGCTGATTTTCGTCACCCATCTGCCCACGGGTGCTGATTTTCTTTGGCGCGATTCCGATCCTATGCGCCTTGTGCTGCTGCTGCTTTGCATTTCCTGCGCGGCCTACACCGTCTTCGTCTATACCCGGGGCGATGCGGGTGGCGACAAAATACCCAGCCCGTCTGCTCGTGCCGGGATGGACGTGTGGCAGGCTAAGAATTGCCAGAGTTGTCACCAATTGTATGGACTGGGTGGCTACATGGGGCCGGACCTCACCAACGTAGCGTCCAAGGGAGATGCTTATATGCGTGCCTTTCTGGAGCATGGCACGAGCCGGATGCCCAACTTTCATTTGTCCGACACCGAGGTGGCGCAACTCACCTCATTCCTGCAATGGGTCAACCAATCGGGCAAATCCAAAGTGCCTGCCGATGCCGTTGACTGGACAGGCAGTTATTCGATAAAGCCATGACTTCTGCCCAACGACTTCTGTTCCGTTTTTCACTGCTGATGCTGGTGGCTGTGTTGTGCCTCGGCGTGCTGAGCGCTTATGCGTTTCTGTATCCGCAATACAGCAATGATGTGCTGCCCTTTTACATGCTGCGTCCCATGCATGTGTCAGCGGCTTTGTTCTGGATTATTGGTGGTGCGGTGAGTTGTATTCTCGTCTTTCGGCGGCAGGTGTTCCCACCGGGAAATTTCAGTCCGCGCGCGGAACGCAGCTTCATCCTTCTCTGGGTCACTACGATTGGCGTCATCTTCGGGGCCTATGCGATGCGCAAGTTCGGAGGCCGCGAATATTGGGCATTCCCGCCCTGGCTCAGCCTTCCATTACTCGCTGCCTGGGGCTGCCTGATGTGGGCCTACTTCGCAGGCTGGCGCCGCCGTGAGCGTAAAGACACCCCTCTTTATGTGTGGATGTGGACGACCGGTATCGTTGCCTTTCTCGCCACTTTCCTGGAGCAAAATCTGTATCACATTCCCTGGTTTCGGGATTCCTTTTTGCGCGAGCTGACGGTGCAATGGAAGAGCAATGGTTCGATGGTGGGCGCCTGGAATCAGATGATCTATGGCACCTCCCTCTTTCTGATGGTGCGCATTTCCGGCAATGAAAAAATCGCACAAAGCCGCTCGGCCTTCTTCTTCTATTTCCTCGGCCTCACCAACCTGATGTTTAACTGGGGACACCACATCTACAATCTGCCGACCAACTCGTGGATACGCCATATATCCTACGCCATCAGCATGACCGAGTGGCTTATCCTCGTCAACATCATTCAGGGCTTTAAGGCAAAGCTGGCGCAGGATAGAAAGCTCCGCCACCTTCTTTCTTATCGCTTCCTCATGGCGTCTGAATACTGGGTGCTGCTGAATCTCGTGCTCGCCCTGTTCATGTCTATTCCGGCCATCAACCGCTATACACACGGCACGCATATCACCGTGGCACATGCCATGGGTACTACGATTGGCATCAACACGATGATTCTGCTGGCCTGCTTCGGCTACTTTCTGCGAATAGACGACCTAAAGGCGCAGGGTAGAAAGCGCGTGATGAAAGGCTTCACGATTGCGCAGGTAAGCCTGGTCGTGTTTTGGTTCTCGCTGATTGCGGCAGGCCTGCTCAAGGCATGGCGGGAAACCGGCTTAGGGATGACCTCTTTTGATGAAATCATGCAGCCGGTTCGCATCATCCTTCAGGTATTTGCGGTGGCAGGTATCGGCTTACTGATTGGGCTGACGATGGTGGTTCGGGTCTATTGGCGGGCTATCGGGAAAATGCCTAAGGAGATGGATTACAATATGCAAGGCAGGCACGAATCGCGGCAGCGTCGTGGTACGAAGGCTTTTGCAGAACAAGTGATGAATGAAGAAGCGGAGCGTTGATACTGCGCCGCAATTCTCTTTTCAAAAAAAAATAGCAGCCCGAACGGCTGCTCAATCATCCTCGCGTCTGGCGGTGCGTCTTCGGCGGCGAACCAGCGCCTTCGCGCCCCGAAACGACCACATCGCCACCTTGCCTGTCAGATATCCGACCGCTACTTCGCGCAAAAAGCGCCCCAGCAATGAGCGGCCGGCTTTTACATTTTCTTCATCCGTGCCATCAGATTTTTTTTGAAGCTTTCGCCGGAGCAGTTTGAGCAGCGGCTTGGCAGCAGCGATGATGAATTGAGCGTCCTTGCCGGCAAAAGCAAGCTCTAACACACTTCCCAGAATATCGCTGCCGGAGCTTGCTGACGCAGAATCGCCTTTGAGTGAACCGGCGAAATCCATACCGGGGAAAGAGGCGTGTTTACGCTCGTTTTGCAGACGCGCCTGCTCCATTTTGAGCGCTTCAAGACCTGATAGTTTTCGGTGGTAAAATTTCATGATGGGCAGCTACGGTCACTGTAGGAGCAGGCATTCAAAAATAGGCCGTAGAAAAGGGGGGCTTAGTAAGTGCTGTGGCCCTCATTCCCTTCCGCAGCATTGCCGGCCTCATCCGAATCGTCATCACCACCGGTGAGCGTACGAACGAAAATATCGGCGAAGGCACGAAGCAGAAATTTCTGCATCAGGAACATCACCAGGAGGCCAACAACAAAAAGCCCTGCAACCAGGAACGCCCCTGCGGCACGCGAACCGAGCCAGTTTGCAAAGACTTCCATCAGGCCGAAACCCACAAAGAGCAGCGTTGCCAGCAGCAGGCAGATGCAGATAAAAGAGAATAGAAGACGGCCTACAACTTTTGACGTGCGCTCAATGAGGCCGAGTTGAAACAGCCTCAGGCGCACGTCAAAATAATTGTTTGCTTTTTCCAGCCAGCGAGAGAATAGACTCATTCCTTATCGGAGCTGGTGGTTAGGCGTTGTAGATTTCCTGCTCAAGGTCCTGGCTCTTCTTGCCAAAGCGATTCTTGACGGAATGCTGCAGGTCATTGAGCTTGTGCTTGAGGCCATCTACCATGTCTTTGCGCTTGTCCTTGTCGGTGGCAAGGATGTAACCTACGGCAGCGCCAACAGCGGCACCGATGAGCAAAGTGGCTACGGTTCTTCCTGTGTTTGCCATGATGTTTTTTGGGGTTTGAGGGTTAAGGAATCAGGGTTTTTTATGCGACTCCGCAAAGGTTAAAATATCGTACCGTTCTGCACACAGAAACTCGCTGCAGGGCGGCATTTCAGGGTAATTTTCACTTACTTTTCTCTTTACTGAATTTGCTCTTCCATGCTTTCTTCCCCCCGCCTCCGACAGGGTGTGCTGCTGCTGCTCATTGCCGGGGCTGTCCTGCTTGTCGTGAAGCAACTCTATCCGTTCCTGCCCGGCCTGCTGGGAGCCGCTACTTTCTACATCCTGCTACGGCAGTGGTTTTACAAACTCACGGTGGTGCACAATTGGAGACCCTGGCTGGCGGCGGTATTATTTATCATTGGCTGCATCCTCGTTTTTGTCCTTCCCTTTTTCCTGATTGCAATGGTGCTTGCGCCCAAGATTGAAGCGATTCTCAGCAACCATGATCAGTTTACGGATGCCATCACGCAGCTCACCGAACGGTTGAATGCAAGCCTGCCACAACTCATCCCCAGCGAGGCGCAAATCGGAAATCTGTTACAGCAAATCTCAGCCCGCCTTCCTTCTTTTTTGGGCAGCACCATGCAGGTGTTCACCAATCTGATTCTTTGCTTTTTCCTGCTCTACTTCATGCTTACTGCCGGGCGAAGGATGGAGCGGAAACTGCAGGATTTCATTTCCCTTAAGCCGGAAAATATCAATGATATCTGGGCCAGCACGCGGCTGATGGTTGTCTCCAACGCCATTGGTATTCCGCTGCTCGCCATTATTCAGGCAATTACAGCCACCATTGGTTACCTGATTTTTGGTGTGGATGGCGCCCTGATTTGGGGCGTACTCACGGGGCTTTTTTCGATGATTCCGGTGGTTGGCTCTGCCGTGATTTTCCTTCCGCTGGTCATTTATCTGTATGCCACAGGCCATGCCGGACAGGCTACCGGGGTGCTTTTGTATTCAGCAATTGTGATCGCAAACGTGGATAATGTGATGCGCTTTACGCTACTGAAAAAACTGGGCGATGTGCATCCGGTAATAACAGTGCTGGGTGTCATCATTGGTGTACCCTTGTTTGGCTTTATGGGTTTGATATTCGGACCGCTCCTGCTCTCCTACATGCTGCTTCTGGTTCGCATTTATCGGGTGGAATTTCCCGCCGCAGCAAGCGCTTCAAAAAATGAAGAAGAGCCGAGCAAGTAGTTCCCAACGGGGCTTTCAATTTCTTTTTTTAAAGCCCTGATTGAATCCAAAATGCGCTCTTCTCGAAGCCTCTTCGCAGCTTTCAAATCGGCCTCAGGCGTGCCGCTATCTTTGCGCCCATGAATTTGACAGCGCTGCAAGCGATCTCGCCGGTGGATGGCCGTTACCGGAAACAAGTGGACAATTTAGCCGCCTATTTTTCCGAGTCGGCACTGATGCGTTACCGGGTGCGGGTAGAGATTGCTTACCTCCTCCAATTGGTGCAAATCGGGATTGTGAAGCTGCCGGATTCTATCACCGAAGGGTGGCTCAACAGCATCTGGGAAAATTTTTCTACAGCAGATGCCGAAAGCATTAAACGCACGGAAGCGGTTACGAATCACGACGTGAAGGCGGTCGAATATTTCATCAAAGAGAAGCTCGAAACCGCAGGTGCCGCCGGCCTGAAAGAGTGGGTGCATTTTGGCCTTACCTCGCAGGACGTAAACAATACAGCAACGCCATTGCTTTGGAAAGAAGCGCTGGAGCACGAATATTTTCCTGCCTTGCAAAAACTCCTGACCACTTTGCGTGCGCAGGCCGAGGAATGGAGGTATCGCCCGATGCTGGCGCGCACCCACGGACAGCCCGCTTCTCCTACGATTCTTGGCAAAGAATGGTTCGTCTTTATTGACCGGATTGAAGGGCAATTGAAGGCAATTCAAGGCATCCCTCATAAGGCAAAATTTGGAGGCGCTACCGGCAACTTCAATGCGCATTTTGTCGCCTATCCCAATGTGGACTGGGCAGCCTTTGGCAATGAACTGCTGGAGCAACGACTCGGCCTGAAACGCACCCGCTTCACGACGCAGATAGAGCCCTATGACGGCTTTGCGGCCCAGTGTGATGCCCTCAAGAGGATCAACAATATTCTGATAGATTTCAGCCGCGATGTGTGGACGTATATCTCGATGGAGTACTTCACACAGGCTACCAAAGAAGGCGAAGTAGGCTCCTCAGCAATGCCGCATAAGGTGAACCCGATTGACTTTGAAAATGCAGAAGGCAACCTGGGTATCGCCAATGCGCTGTATGAGCATTTTGCCGCCAAGTTGCCTATCTCCCGCCTGCAGCGTGACCTGACCGACAGCACTGTTTTGCGCAACATCGGCGTGCCTTTCGCCCATTCGATGATCGCCCTCAAATCGCTGGAACGTGGCCTGGGGAAGCTGCGCCTGAATGCAGCGCGCATGGATGCCGACCTGGAAGCCAACTGGGCGGTGGTGGCGGAAGCCATTCAAACTATTCTGCGCCGCGAAGGTTATCCGCAACCCTACGAGGCTTTGAAAGCACTGACCCGCGGCAAGGGCGGCATCACGCAGGCAACTATGCATGCCTTCATAGATCAGTTGCTGATTTCTGATTCGCTGAAAGCAGAACTAAAGGCCATCACGCCGGCGAACTATACGGGCGTTCCCTTTGATTTCTAAGCGCATCATTTTTCGAAGTAGTGCGACC
>JAMIQN010000252.1:0-21816 GCA_035914595.1 Chitinophagaceae bacterium
TAAGTTGCGTGCATCGCCCCCGGGGAGTATATCCATTCTAAGAAATACTGGTTCAAAGTCCTACCTAAAGGCATGAGCGAACAGATTCTCATAGTGGATTACGGCATGGGTAATATCTTCTCTATCGGGAAGGTATTGGAGCGCTTAGGGTTCGCCTATCAAATCTCCCATTCTCCCGAAGAGATAGTAGCAGCTACCCGGATAATTCTTCCCGGTGTGGGGCATTTTGGCAAGGCGATGGAGCATTTGCAACATGCGCAGCTTGTTGATGCGCTCAATGAAGCGGCCCTGATAAAGAAGATTCCAACGCTTGGGATTTGCTTGGGCATGCAGTTGATGGCCGGATTCAGCGAAGAAGGTAACGTCAACGGGCTCGGTTGGTTTGATGCGCGCGTCCGCCATTTTCAAATACAGAATCGAGCTTTGTATAAAGTGCCGCACATGGGCTGGAATACAACCCTTGCCTGTAAGCCGGAATCATCTATTCTGCGGGGCCTCAAACCGGATGCGGAGTTCTATTTTGTGCATTCCTACCACATAGAACTTGCCGATAAGAGCGATGCACTGACCACAACACCCTATGAATACCCGTTTGTGTCGGCTATTCAGAAGGAGAATATTACGGGCGTTCAATTCCATCCGGAAAAGAGCCATGAAGCGGGCTATCAACTGATTAAGAATTTTCTGGCTCAATAACGATGTTCAGTCCGCGCATCATTCCGGTACTGCTCTTTAAGGGCGGTGGTCTGGTAAAGTCCCAACGGTTTAAGAACTACACCTATATCGGAGATCCAATCAATGCCGTCCGGATTTTTAATGAAAGCCTGGCGGATGAAATCGTCATCCTGGATATTGAGGCATCAAAGCAGGGCCGATGCATTGACCTTCAGTTGGTGAAGGAGGTTGGTGAAGAAGCGAATATGCCGTTTTCGGTGGGTGGAGGGATTCATACCCTTGACCAGATTTATGAGCGCCTGAAAAACGGTGCGGAGAAGGTGATTCTAAACAGTTCTGCACTTCAAAATCTGAATTTTGTGCGGGAGGCGGCGAGGCAGTTCGGCTCTTCCACCATTACCGTCTGTGTGGACATTAAGAAAAGCCTTCTGGGCAAGTACCAGGTGTATGCCCATATGAATCAAAAGCCGGATGCAAGGCCCTATCTTAGCTATATCCGGCAGATTGAAGATTGTGGAGCGGGCGAGCTTATCGTGCAAAGTGTGGATTGTGACGGGCAGATGAAGGGATATGACACCCGGCTTTATGATGCGCTTTCCAAAGAGGTGAATATACCGATCGTGGCGCTGGGAGGGGCCGGAAGCATTCACGATATTGAAGAATTGTGGAACAAATCTGCGGTGAATGGCTTCGCTGCCGGTAGCTTGTTTGTCTATTTTGGACCAATGAAGGGAGTACTGATTAACTACCCTAAAATCAATAGAAATGACTTCAGAAAGAAGTTCGAACGATAAACGTCCTTATCAGATATGTACGCGGTGTGTGATGGACACAACCGACCCTGATATTGTTTTCGACAAGGACGGCATATGCAACCATTGCACGGACTTCATACTTCGCCAACAAAGCCGGGGCTATGTGCCGGGCGAATCGGAGGCACTTTTTCAACAGTATGCCGACGTGATGAAGCAGAAAGGAAAGGGAAATCAATATGACTGCATCGTAGGCATCAGCGGAGGCGTGGATAGCTGCTATGTCGCTTATCTGTGTAAATCCTACGGACTGCGTGCCCTGCTGATTCACATGGATAATGGATGGGATACGGAAATTGCCGTCAACAATATCAAGTCAGTAGCGAAAGCCCTCGAGTTCGACTATTTGAGCTACGTGCTTGACTGGGAAGAGTTCCGGAAGGTTCAGTTGGCTTTCTTGAAATCATCATCCGTTGATCTGGAAATGACAACGGATGTTGCCATCCTTGCATCCATATATGAAACGGCGGCAAAGCATCATATTGGATATATTATCTCGGGAGGCAATCTTTCATCGGAAGGTATTCTGCCGATACGATGGGGCTATCATGGCTACAAGGACATGAAGATGTACCAATACATCGTCCGAAAGTTTGGCAATATGCGGATTCGGAAGGTTCCTACAATCGGATTGCTGAAGGAGTCGCGCTATCGCTTTTTCAATGGGATGAAGACGCTGTACATCCTCAACTACATTAACTATGATAAGGATGCTGCCAAGAAGTTTCTGATGGAGCACCTGGGCTGGCGGGACTATGGCGGCAAGCACCACGAGTCAAAGATTACGGCCTTCTGGCAAGGCTATGTGATGAAAGCCAAGTTCAACATGGACTATCGTCGTGCCACGTATTCTTCTCAAATCTGTCTGAACCAAATAAGCAGGGCGGAGGCGCTGGAAAAACTCAAGGAGATTCCCTACGATGAGGAGAAAGTGAAGGAAGACAAGAAGTACGTGGCCAAGAAGCTGGGTATCTCTGTTGGGGAGTTGGAAGGTTATCTACAACTGCCGCCCAAGACTTACGTGGATTTTCCCAATAACAAGAATTTCATAGATGCCTGTTACCGCTTCTACAACAGGAATCTCAATAGCAAACGCGTGTAGCATCCTGTCATATTCCGGTGGGTGGGCGCTAACGACAAGTGGGGGCCGGTTTACCCCGCAAAAACACTGACCTTTGCGCGCGTCGGCGGCTTCCCTGAAGCTGTGTTTCTACAAAATCAATTTACTATCTCCCGCTGCCCATGTGCGGAATCGCCGGCTTTGCCGATTTTAAACTTCAGAGCCAGGAGGCCCAGCTACAGGCGATGGCTGCCTGCATGACCCACCGTGGCCCCGACGGTCAGCGGCACTGGCTCCATACCGCTCCCCAGGCTCAGGTGGGCTTTGCTCATGCCCGCCTTTCCATCATTGACCTCAGCCATGCCGCCGACCAGCCCATGCACTACGACGGGCTGAGCATCGTCTTCAACGGCGAGATCTACAACTACAACGAGATTCGGGACGAGCTGATCGCCCTCGGCCACAGCTTCCAGACCCATAGCGATACCGAAGTCATCCTGCATGGCTGGCGCCAATGGGGCGAAGCAGCCATCCACAAATGGAGGGGTATGTTTGCTATCGTCCTGCTGGACACGCACACGCAGGAGCTGATCTGCATCCGCGACCGGCCCGGCGTGAAGCCCCTGCATTACTACTTCCATGAAGGCCTCTTCCTCTTTGGCTCGGAGTTGAAATGCCTGATGGCTCATCCCCGTTTTCAGAAAGAAGTGAATCCCGAGGCGGTCGCCTCTTTCCTGCAATACGGCTACGTTTCAGGGCCTCATTCCATCTTCCGCAACACCCGCAAGCTGTTGCCCGGCCACCTGATGCGCCTCAACCTGCAGACGCAGGAAGTGAGTACGAAGCAGTACTGGAATGTGTATGACCATTACAACAAACCCAAGCTGCAAATCAGCCTGCCGGAAGCGATTGAAGAGACGGAGCGCATCCTCAAAAAGTCATTCGAATACCGCATGGTGGCCGATGTGCCGGTCGGCGTCTTCCTCAGTGGCGGCTACGACAGCACCTGCGTAACGGCATTGCTGCAACAGGGCCGTACCGACAAGCTCAAAACCTTCACCATCGGCACGACGGACAATAAGATGGATGAGGCGCCTTTCGCCAAAGAGATCGCCAACCGCCTGGGCACCGACCATACCGAGTATTACTGCACCGTCAAAGAGGCCCTGGACATCATCCCGACCCTGCCGCATTACTACGATGAGCCTTTTGCCGACAGCAGCGCCATCCCCACGATTTTGGTAAGCAGCCTGGCCCGCAAGAAGGTAACTGTGGCCCTGTCTGCCGATGCGGGAGATGAAATTTTTGCAGGCTACAACCGCTACGATTATATCAGCCGTTACGGCAATAAACTGGCTTCCATCCCTAAGCCTTTGCGCAAGCTGGCTGCCGCCGCCATGGAGACGGTGTCGTCGGAAAATATACCGGTGCTGAAGCACAAAGCCAATTTCCACAGCCGCTACGACAAGCTGAAAAATCTGCTCAACGACCCTTCGCCTTCCGAATTGCTGAAGAATCTGAGCCAGGTGTTTAGCGATAAGGACATCCGCCACCTGATGGCTGCCCCGACGCGAGCCCTGAAGACGGCCCACCAAAGCGAAGAACTGCGGCCCGAGGCCTACGATGCCCTGTCCTACATGATGGCCGTGGACTACCAGACCTACCTCGTGGACGACATCCTGCAGAAGGTGGACCGTGCGGCGATGAGCGTATCGCTGGAGGGGCGCGAACCTTTTTTAGACCAGCATATTCTGGAATGGGCGGCCCAGCTTCCCTCCGACTACAAATACCACAACGGAACCAAGAAATACATCCTTCGGCAGATTGTGCACAAGTATATCCCGAAGGAGATGATGGACCGGCCCAAGATGGGTTTTGGCATCCCCGTGAACGAATGGCTGCAGGCTGAGTTGAAGCCTTTGGTAATGGAGCACCTGAGCGGCGCTGCACTGGATCATGGCCTGTTTCGGAAGGAGGCGGTGGCGGAATTGCTGAAGGATTTTTATGCCGGAAGGACGGAGAAATATCTCAAGCTCTGGTACCTGCTGATGTTCCAGATGTGGTATAAAAAATGGATGACCGCATGACCGGGAAGCGCATCCTCTACCTCTCCTACGACGGCATGACCGACCCGCTGGGGCAAAGTCAGGTGCTGCCTTATCTCAAAGGCCTGAGCCGCGCAGGCTATTCGTTTACCCTGCTGAGCTGCGAGAAGCCGGAGCGTTTTGCGCAGCACCGGGAACGCTTAGAAAGCATCACGAAGGAAGCAGGCATTGCCTGGCATCCGCTGCCCTACACAAAGCTCCCGCCCATCATTTCGACGATGAAAGACCTGCGGCACATGCGCCGGCTGGCCCTTCAGTTGCACCGCGAGCAGGCCTTTGATGCCGTCCATTGCCGCGGCCATGTTACCTCATTGGTAGGCCTGTTTCTGCAACAGCGCTGTGGCCTCCGCTTTCTGTTTGACAACCGCGGTTTTTGGGCCGATGAAAAGGTGGATGCGGGTGCCTGGGATCTGAAAAATCCGCTGTACAAGACGGTCTATTCTTATTTCAAGAAAAAGGAAAAGGCGATGATTGAGCGCTGCGACCAGATGGTCTGCCTGACTCATGCCGGCAAGGCGGACATGCAGCGCTGGAAGGGCGTCTCAGTACGCCCCGACCGCATCACGGTGATTCCCTGCTGCGCCGATACGGAGCTGTTTTCGCCGGAAAACGGCAGGCGGCTGGCCCCGAAATTCCGGGAGGAGCTGGGCCTGCAGGAAGGCGCGCCGGTGCTGGCTTATCTCGGCTCCATCGGCACCTGGTACATGCTGGATGAGATGCTCGATTTTTTTGTCGCCTACCGGCGAAAGCAGGCGGAGGCACGCTTCCTCTTCATCACCCAGGACGAGCATGAGCGCATTCGCCGCACTGCGGCCGAAAAAGGGATTCCGGCAGAGGCCATCCTGATTCGGCCGGGCATTCGCACGGAAGTGCCGGGGCTGCTGTCCTTAGCGCAGCACAGCCTGTTTTTTATCCGGCCTACTTACAGCAAAGTGAGTTCTTCGCCCACCAAGCAGGGAGAGATCATGGCGATGGGCATTCCCGTGGTGTGCAATGCCGGCGTGGGCGATAGTGACCACATCATCACGCAGGCACACAGCGGCGTGCTGGTTCGTCGTTTTGACAAAGCCGGCTACGATGCAGCGGTGCAGGAATTGACAGATGCCACTTTCGACACGGCAGCCATTCGCAGCGGTGCCGAAGCAGTCTTTTCGTTAAAGAGCGGGGTCCGGCAGTATCTTGAGGTATATCAAAGGTTATTTGTGTAATGACTTACTTCAAACAGAAGTTCAAATACCTCTTGCGGAGCCTTGCGGCGCGCGCGCAACAGCGGTCATGCCCCTTCTGTGGCCGGCAGGTTTTCGAGCAGGTAGATCGCAAGTATTTCGGCATTACCCGTCTGCTCAAATGCGCTTCCTGCAAGCTGCAACACCGCCATCCCAAAGACGATGAGCGCTTCCTGAATAAGTTTTATCAGGAGGATTATTCGGTGGATGTAGGCATGATTACGGACCTGCCAGACGCTGAAAAATTAGCCGAACTGCAAGCCAATCATTTTGCCTCATTCACTGATTTCAGTCCCGTCATTCGCGCTGCATTACCGGGAAAAACGAGCATTTCCGTTTTGGACTATGGATGCAGTTGGGGCTATAATGTGGCGAAACTGAATCATGCCGGCATGAGCGCCAGCGGCTATGAATTGTCGGTGCCACGAGCAGAATTCGGGCGCCGGCATCTGAACATTTCTCTTACCTGGAAGGAGAAAGAAATCCCGGAAGGCAATGATGTATTCTTCAGCTCGCATGTAATAGAGCATCTTCCCTCTATCGGCAATTTTGTGGATTTGAGTCGGAGTAAACTGGCGCCGGACGGAATCTTCATGGCTTTTTGCCCAAACGGCAGCAAGGAATACCGCGAGCGCGACTTCAAGACCTTCCACGTTACCTGGGGTGGCCTGCATCCGCTTTACCTCGATATCGAATTTGCACAGGAACTTTTTTCAAACAATCCCTATCTCATTCTTACCAGCGATTCGACTTACGATCTCGATGCTATTGCTGCCTGGGATGGCCGATCGCAGCAGGTGGCCGGCCGTCGCGATGGCTATGAACTGCTCATGATGGCCCGTCCCAATATTTCTATTTCAAACAAGTAAGACACACACTAAATATGGTCAACGTCATTTCTTTTAATGGAGGCAGAGGTGCGAAAAACCTGATTCCTGCCCTCATCGGCATCAACGGCATCAATCTGAGTTCAATCGTCAATGCCTACGATGACGGTAAAAGCACCGGCCTGATCCGTGGCTTCTTTCAGATGCTGGGCCCCTCTGATATCCGCAAGGTGCAGGAGGCTATGGTGCCCGCGGAACTCACCGACTACGAGGCCATCCTGAAAGCCTACGATTTCCGCTATCCCGAAAGTGAAACCCGTGAAAGCATTCTTGCAGCACTTACTGCCTTCTCGAACCATGAAACAGACGGACTGAGTGGCATCCACTTTCAGGACCCGACCATTCGGGAATCGCTGCGCCTCTTTATCCGCACCCTGCTGGACGGCATCCGCCTGACGGAACAGGCCCAGGACAAGCGCTTTTCCTTCCACGACTGCTCGCTGATGAACCTGATTTATGCAGGCGCCTATCTGCATTTCGGTCACAACTTCGAAGAGGCTACGCTGTTTATTGACAAGCTGTTCAAGCTGCGCGGAACGGTGCTGCCCACGTCCAATGAAGACCGCAAGCTGGTGGCCATTCGTGAAGACGGCACCATTCTGTTTTCAGAAGCGGAAATCGTGGAGCTGCGCGCCAACTCGCGCATTAAGCGTATCTACCTGCTGGACCAGTACCCCGACCACGAACGCCTCAGCCGGATGAGTATCGCTGAGGTGGAAGCATATTTTGAAATGGCTAACCGCCTGGTGCATGCTACACCCCGCGTCATTCAAAGCATTGCCCAGGCAGACATCATCATATACTCGGCCGGCACGCAGCACTCCTCGCTCTATCCTTCCTATATGACCGCCGGCATCACGGATGCGATTGCCGCCAACAAGAAGGCGCTGAAGGTCTTTATCACCAACATCGGTGAGGATTATGAAACGCCTTCCTACGATGCAAATGATTTCATTGAAGGAGCCATCCGCTACATGCGCATGGGCTCGGAGTATGATATTGCCGTGAGCGACCTCATCAGCGTGGCGCTGGTCAACAATCGCTTTTCAACGAACCTGGAGAACTACGTGAAGTTTGATGAGGCCCGGCTGCGCAAGATTGGCTGCCCCGTCATTATAGATGCCTTTGAAGACGAGCAAAGCCCCGGCAAGCACAATGGCATCCGGCTGTCCTCCTTCATCATGGAGCTGTATGAGCACCGGATGAATATCGGCTCAGAAAAGCAAGGACGCCATGAGCATATTCTCGGGTAAGCGCGCTCTGCTGCTGGATTTTGACGGCACCCTCGGCGACACTTTCAGCCTGCACGAAGAGGCCTTTCAGGAAACCCTGGCCCCCTATGGTCTGCCCTTTGCCTATGGCGATTATATCGGCCAAAGCACGGCAGAAGTGTTTGAACATTTCTTCGGAAAAGCAGGTCGGCAGCTCAGCGAATCAGAGCTACAGGCTTTGGTACGTCAGAAGCGCGAAGCGGCCAATCGCCGGTATGCAACCCATCTCCGTTTCATTGCAGGGGCCGAAGCATTTGTGCAGGAAGCCCATCGCCTGGGCTATCATCTCTATGTAGGCTCCTCCGGCTCGCGCCGAAACATCATGGCAGGCATCGAAGGCCTGGGCCTGAGTCGCTATATCCGCAGTGTGGTCACGGCAGATGATGTGCGTCGCGGCAAGCCCGACCCGGAAATTTTTCTGACGCTGCTGGATCGTTCCGGAGTGGCGGCGGCAGAAGCGCTGGTGGTGGAAGATGCCCCTTCCGGCATTCAGGCCGCACAGGCAGCCGGCATTGACGTAGTGTGTGTGGATGTAACCCTTACTGCCCATTTTCCTCAAGCGCATCCTTCTCTGTACTTCGCGACCTTCGCGCAACTTTTGGAGGAGCTGCTTCCTCCGGCGCATTAACCTATGGAGGCAAAGAATGTATTGGCCATTGTGGTTACCTACAATCGGCTGGAGCTGCTCAAACGCTGTGTGAAGCATATTCAGCAGCAGGAACAGCGGCCCGATTTGCTGGTCATCAATAACTCTTCACCGGATGGCACCGAGGCCTGGCTGAAAGAAGCAGGGATTGACTTCATCACACAACCGAATGGGGGTTCTTCTGCCGGGTGGAAGACAGGCATAGAGCAGGGCCTGAGCCGTGGGTATGCCTACGTCTGGCTGATGGATGATGACGGCTTCCCTCATCCCGAGGCGCTGAAAAAATTGCTGACAAATGCCGGCCCGGACACGGCTATCCTTTCTTCCATCGTAGTGAAAGAAAACAAGCCGGATGAGTTTGTGTTTGGTCTGCCGGTGGTCAACAAAGCGCAGCAGCCTGTGGTCTTTGCCAGAAAGCGGAAGTATGCCTCCTTCGCGGAATTGCCGGCGGGAATCAAGCAATATCCCTTCGCGCATCTCTTTAATGGTGCCCTGATCAATCTGGCCATTGCCCGCGAAGTAGGCAACGTGAATACCGGTTATTTCATCTATGGCGAAGAGGTGGATTATTACTGCCGCATGTTGCAGCACGGGCAGGTGAAATACCAGTTGGATGCCCTGCATTACCACCCCGATGTCAGCCGGCGAGTAATTGATAAGATTCGGGTCTATTACTACATCCGCAACACGATTATCCTAAACAACCGCTATTTCGATCTGGCGCCGCTGCGTAACCTGCTGACCGTGGGTGTGGCGCTGGCAAGGCTGGCCCGTCGGAACGGGGTGGGAACGGCATTGAGCTATGTGGCAGGGCGCAATGCCCGCTACGTTTGGATGGGCATTTTTGACGGTCTGGGCCGCCGCTTCATAAAACGATATTGAGTGAATCAGACTTCTTCTTTCCGGGTCATCATCCCTGCGGCAGGCAAAGGCTCGCGCAGCGGACTTTCTTATCCCAAGACGCTGTATCCGCTGGGTGGCGTGCCCATTCTGGTACGCATCTGCCGCCTGCTGGCCCCCTACGATCCCGCACCGATTATCATCATCAATCCTGCTTTTGAAACGCAGTTCCGCACTTGTCTGGAAGAAGCCGGTATTGATGCCACGCTATTGCACCAGACCGAAGCGCGCGGCATGGGCGATGCCCTGCTGATGGCGGACGAACTGCTGCGGCCGGAAGAGGAGCTCATCCTTACCTGGAGCGATATTCCGCTCATTTCCCCGCTGACCGTGCAACAGTTGGTAGCCTGTCACCGGATGCACCGCAACAATTTCTCCGTAGCCACTTTCTTAGGCAGCAACTGTTACACCATCGTGGAGCGGGATGAGCAGGGTAAGCTGCTTCGCGTGTTAGAGACCCGGGCGCTGGGCATTCGGCCGGCAGAAAAAGGAGAGCGCGACATCGGCCTGTTTGTATTTCGGAAGGAGCCCATGTTTGGCATCCTCAAGCAGGGCATAGGAGCCCACGGCACCGCCGAGCATGGATTTCTCTACGCTATCGAATTATTGGCCAATGCAGGTGAAAAACTGGAAGCCTACCCGATTGCCCGGGCCAATGACGTCCTCAGCTTCAACACGCCGGAAGAGCTGGCAGCGATAGAAGCGGTGATGGAGTCTTAGGTGGAGGAGTCTCCGCGCAGAAATGGAATGAAGCGCCGCTCCAGCGGGGAATTGGTTTTGAAATAGATCAGACCCAATGCCAGCACAAAGAAGGGCAGGCAGGGAATTCGGTAGCGCGACAGTGATCCGAAATTGTAAGTGGAGATGCCGATGGCAAAGGCAAAGACGATGGTGAAGACCAGAAGGAACTGAATGGTAGGATCGCCGCCTATGGCTCTCCAAATCCTGATTGGGCCAACCTGGAACAGAAGTTTCAACGCCAGAATAATCAGCAAAAAGGATTCAAGTGCATTGAAAAAGGCCAAAGGATTTTTGGCTTCCCATAGGTAGGGCCGGAAGAGGGTCACATTGACGGCGGGGATAAATTTCTTCAGCATACCCTGGAAAGTAGGGTCCACTTCGCCCAATGAGTAGCTGCTGCTTTCATCTTCGCCGGACTGGTAGATATAATCGCGGGTGATCTCGGAGCGCGCTGCGAATTTGTCAATGGAGTAGGCGCCCAGCAGGTCGGAATAGGTGGTGGAAACGTATAAGAAGCCACCGATGACAGCGCCAATAACGAGGGGCAATAGCAGGAGACGAATTGCCCGGAACCGGATTCGATAGGAATAGCGGAGGAATACCCACAGGACCAGCGACGGCAGGAAGGCGATGAGGATATACACCTTCGTTAGCCAAATCAGATAGACGCAGACAATCAGCATAGCCAGTGCACCTAATCGAATACGGCCGTTGATCAGGATTTGGAACGTGCCATAGGTAATCCAGCCGAGGCCGAACATGCAAATCGTGTCTTTAAAAATGCCGGAACCCCAGATGGCCACACTTGGAATAAACAGGCAACTAATTGCCACATATCGCACCAGGTGCGGGTATTGCTTGGCGAAGGCCCGAAACATGGCCCATTGTCCAGTGAAGGTGAGCGCAGCTATCACCGCCGAAATACACAGGTATTTGGTAAAGGTGAACAGTCCTATGGTGGCTGCTACCGAGCTTACGATATAGTTGCTCGGGGAGTCGTACCAGATCAGCTTGGAGATATAACCGAGGTAGGCAGGGTCATAGTTTTTTGCCAGGCGGAAGCACAGCATAAACCATTTCACCGGTGACTCCCAGAATGCAGAATTGATGACCTGTGCATGTTCGAAATAGGCTGCCGTATCACCGTAGCCATAATAATACTGATACACCAACCCCACGAAAATGGCACCTCCCACTTTCAGCATCAGCCCCGGCATGAAGTAGCGCCGCCAGGGGTGCCCTTCCGGATACAGCCGGTTGCGAAACAGCCGCGCCACCCACCAGATGAGCAGGAGGTAGAATGGCAACAACAGGAAGTCTGCCAGCGTGATGAAAGGTGTCCGGAGCACGCTATTGCTTTAAAGAAGCCTTGAAATACTCCAGCGTCCGCCGAAGGCCTTCCGGGCGGTCCACCTTAGGTTCCCAGCCCAGCAACTCACGGGCTTTGGTAATGTCCGGCTGGCGTTGCTTGGGGTCGTCCTGCGGCAGGGGGCGATACACAATTTGAACGCCTGCTCCAATCAATTGCAGCACCTCTTCTGCAAACTGCCGTAGCGTGATTTCAGACGGGTTGCCAATATTCACCGGCAGGTGATGGTCGGACAGTAAGAGGCGGTAAATACCATCCACCAGATCGTCCACATAGCAGAAAGAACGGGTCTGGGAGCCATCGCCAAAAACGGTGATGTCCTCGCCATGCAGCGCCTGATTGACGAAGGTGGGCAGTGCACGACCGTCATCCAGCCGCATCCGCGGGCCATAGGTGTTGAAGATGCGCACGATGCGCGTTTCGACACCATGAAAATTGTGGTAGGCCATGGTGATAGCTTCCATGTATCGCTTGGCCTCATCATACACACCGCGCGGTCCTATCGGGTTCACATTGCCCCAATATTCCTCCGTTTGCGGGTGCACCAGTGGGTCGCCATACACCTCAGAGGTGGAAGCCACCAGGATGCGGGCATTTTTTGCCTTGGCAAGGCCTAGCAGATTATGGGTACCCAAAGCCCCCACTTTCAGGGTCTGAATGGGCATTTTCAGATAATCTATCGGCGAAGCCGGCGAGGCGAAGTGGAGGATATAATCAATCTCGCCCGGCACATGCACAAACTTGGTAACGTCGTGGTGATAGAAGGTGAATTCCTTGCGGGGAAAGAGGTGCTCAATATTGCGGAAGTTCCCGGTCAGCAGATTGTCCATGCCAATCACTTCATAGCCTTCGGCTAAAAAGCGATCACAGAGATGGGAGCCAAGAAATCCGGCAGCACCGGTAATTAAGACGCGTTTCAAAGTCTGATGATTTATCCTGAAAAAATCCTTTAGAGTCCGCCGCGGCTGCGCACGATGGTGTCCGGTTCAAAGGCAGGCCGCAGTTCCGGATGCACGGTCCGCCGCCCAATGCTTTGATAGTAAAAACCAAGTCGGTCCATTTTGGAAAGGGTATAGACATTCCGCCCATCGAAAAGGGCAGGTGCCTTCATGAGCGAGGCTAAGCGTTCAAAATCGGGATTGCGGAATTCGGCCCATTCGGTGACGATGGCCACGGCATCCACACCGGTTGCAGCGTCATAGAGGTCTTTCGCAAAATAGAGACCTTCCTTACCAGCGAGCAGATGTTGCACATTGGGCATGGCCTCCGGGTCAAAGACGCGAAGTTGTGCACCGGCAGCCAGCAGTGCTTCAATCAGATCAAGCGAAGGCGCTTCGCGAATATCATCCGTCTCAGGTTTGAAGGCCAGGCCCCAGACGGCAATGGTTTTACCGCTGAGGTCGCTGCCATAGTATTCCTGAATGGCCTGCGCCAGGATGCCTTTCTGCTGCTTGTTCACCCGCATGACGGCATTGAGGATCTGAAAATCATAATCCCATTCCTGAGCCGTCATACAAAGGGCCTGTACGTCCTTCGGAAAGCAGGAGCCTCCATAGCCTACGCCGGGGAAGAGGAAGCGTTTCCCGATCCGCGAATCGGAGCCGATGCCGATGCGCACGTTGTCCACGTCCGCCCCCGTCTTGTTGCAGAGGTTGGCTATTTCATTCATGAACGAAATCCGCATGGCGAGGTAGGAGTTGGCGGCATATTTGGTCATCTCCGCGCTCCTTTCATCCATGAAATAAATCGGATTGCCCTGGCGCACAAAAGGATGGTACAGCTCTTCCATCAGCTCGCGTGCATGCAGGGATTCCGTGCCGATGACCACGCGGTCGGGCTTGAGAAAATCCTCGACAGCCACGCCTTCGCGCAGGAATTCGGGGTTGGAGACCACATCAAAAAGGTCGGGGCTCAGGCCGCCGCCCAGCAGCATGTCGCGCACCTGCTCGGCAGTGCCCACCGGCACCGTACTCTTATTGACAATGACGGTGTATTTCGTGATGAGCTTTGCCAGTTGGTCGGCCACGCCCAGTACAAAGCCCAGGTCGGCAGCACCATCGGCCCCCGGAGGCGTGGGTAGGGCTAAGAAGATAATCTGAGCCTTACTGATTCCTTCTGCTAAGGAGGTGGTGAATGCAATACGGCCATCCTTCAGATTACGGGCCAGTAGCGGCTCCAGACCGGGTTCGTAGATAGGTGTCTTGCCGGCACGCAGTTGTGCTACTTTCTCCTCGTTGACGTCCACACAAACCACCTTGTTGCCCATTTCTGCAAAGCAGGTTCCCGAGACAAGGCCGACGTAGCCGGTACCGATGATCGTCAGATTCATTTAACCCAAAAATGTGGGCGCAAAAGTAGGCTTTCGGCCCTGCCCCGGCCTTGCAATTGAGCTATTTTCGCGCGGCGTTTTCCAGCGATAGCCCTGCCTGAAAAAGGCTTTTGTATGTGCCGTTTGGATGCGCTGCAATCATTCGTCCCCGTCATTCAGATTATGCCCCGCGTCCTCCGCATCCTCAATCGCCTCATCATCGGAGGGCCGGCCCTGAATGCTACCTACCTCACCCGCTATATGGCGCCCGAATGGGAAACCCTGCTGGTAATTGGCGGCAAGGACGACCACGAGCAGGATGCAACCCACCTCACCGAGCGCCTGGGCATCAACCCGGTGCAGATTGAGGAAATGAAACGCGCCATTGACCCCATCGCAGACCGCAAAGCTTACCTTAAAATGAAGGCATTGATCCGGGAATACAAGCCGGATGTGGTGCACACGCACGCGGCTAAGAGCGGGGCTATCGGCAGGCTGGCGGCAGCGGCTTGTGGGGTGCCGGTGATTGTGCACACCTTTCACGGCCACGTCTTCCATTCCTACTTCAATCGCTTCAAGACCCAGGCTTTTATTCAGATTGAACGCTATCTCGCGCGGCGCTCCTCGGGCATCATTGCCATCTCTGAAATTCAAAAGCACGAGCTGGCCGACACCTATCGCATTGCCCCGCCGGAGAAGATCAGCATCATTCCGCTGGGCTTCGACCTGGATCGTTTTGGAGAAAATCAGGAAGCCAAGCGGGCCGGATTTCGCCGGCGTTTCGGCATTCAGCCGGATGAAATTGCAATCGGCATCGTGGGCCGCATTGTACCCGTGAAGAACCATGCCCTTTTTGTGGCGGCGGCTGCGGAGTTGCTAAAGCAAACGAGTAGTAAGCTTCGTTTTGTAATCATCGGTGATGGCGATATGCGTCCTCCGATGGAAGCTCAGTTTCGGGAGGCGGGCATTGATTATGCCTACTATCCGGAAGAGCCTCGTGCTGCTCAGGCCATCTGCACTTCCTGGCAGACGGAGATGGACGAAGTGTTTGCCGGCCTGGACATCGTCGCACTTTGCTCCCACAATGAAGGCACCCCCGTTTCGTTGATTGAAGCGCAGGCGGCCGCCCGGCCTGTGGTCAGCACCGAGGTGGGTGGGGTAGCTAATGTCGTGGAGCGGGGCAGGGCCGGTTTCATTACTCCGGCCGGAGAGGTGAAGCCTTTTGCAGATGCTCTGTTACGGCTGACGCAGGATGCAGAGTTGCGTGCAGATTTTGGCAGCCGGGGAAAGCAGTTTGTGAAAAGCCGGTTTTCGTATCAGCGCCTCGTGGCCGATATGGATGCCTATTATCGGAGGCTGTTGGCAGAAAAGCGTTAAGCCCTCTATCCCATCCGGAATGCAGAAGCAAAAAAGCCCGCATCTTTCGATGCAGGCTCATGAAGTGTATGAGGTAATTGTCTAAGCTCCCTTCACCTGAGCTACCAGAGCTTTGAAGGACTCGGGCTCGTTCATGGCGAGGTCGGCCAGCACCTTGCGGTTCAGGTCAATACCTGCCGTGCTAAGCTTGTTCATGAACTGTGAATAGCTCATGCCCTCTTCGCGAACGGCTGCATTGATACGGACGATCCACAGGCTGCGGTAGTCGCGCTTCTTGAGCTTGCGGCCTACATATTTATAACCGAGGCCCTTTTCGAGGACGTTCTTGGCAACGGTGTAAACATTCTTCCGCTTACCATAAAAGCCTTTGGCCTGCTTGAGTACTTTCTTTCTGCGGGCGTGGGAGGCAACCGCATTTACCGAACGTGGCATATTCTAAGATTGTGTAGTTGATTAAGGATTCCTGACCGGGTTTGCAGGATGTTAGCGCAAAGCCAGCATCCGCTTTACCATAGGCTCATTGCTGGGATGCACAAAGGCAGCCTGGCGCAGATGGCGTTTCCGCTTGGTTGCTTTCTTGGTAAGCAGGTGGCTCTTGTATGCCTGGAAACGACGGATCTTGCCCGTTCCGGTTACTTTGAACGTCTTTTTCGCACGGCTGTGCGTCTTCATCTTGGGCATGGCCGAAGGTTGAATTTTTTTAAGGACGGCAAAAGTAGGGAGTTTGCGCTCAAAGAGCAAAACTAATTGTGTGAGCCTGTCCGTGCAGGATATGCTTCACCGGCCATTCACCCGCTGACGGAGGCGCTTCGCAGGCAATGGACGCTACCTTCGCGCCGCATTAGCTCCTTTTAAGAAAAAATCTGATCACCTTGACCACGCCCCGACATCCCAAAGACTCTCACAACATCATGAGCGAACTGGTGTTGCCCAATGACACCAATACGCTGGGTAATCTGATGGGTGGCCGTCTGATGCACTGGATGGATATCGCTGCTGCCATTTCCGGTATGAAGCATTGCAATTGTCCGGTCGTTACCGCATCCATTGATAATGTCTCTTTTAAAGCCCCCATCCGCCTGGGCAACCTGCTGACCATAGAAAGTAAAGTGACCCGCGCTTTTAATACCAGCGTGGAAGTGTATCTGCGGGTGTATGGAGAAGACCTGCAGGCGCGTTATCGCTACTTCACGAATGAGGCCTACATGACCTTTGTGGCCCTGGACCCGAATGGGCATCCCCGCTCGGTGCCGCCGGTAGAGCCACAGACGGACGAGGAAAAGCAGATGTATGAAAATGCCCTCCGTCGGCGGCAGGTGCGACTGGTGCTGGCCGGTCGGATGAAGCCGGAGGAAGCCGGAGAGTTACGCTCCCTTTTTATCAAGAGCTGAAGCATACGAAATGACTCACCTTTTTCGTTTCAGGAAGCCCATGAATCGTCTTAGCCTTTTACTCGTTGTGGCGCTCAGCCTGTTTGGACAGAAGGCCTCTGCCCAATACTTCTATAGTGCTACCGAATACGGCATCCTGCTGGGCGGCTCGCAGTATTTCGGAGACCTCAACGACCACTACGGCCTCAAGACCATCCACCCGGTGTATGGTATGTTTTTGCGCCAGCACCTGAACCCGTACATCTCACTACGCGGCAACCTTTCCTACACCCAAATCGGCTATGCCGACCGCTTCTCAGACAATGCCTATCAGAAGATGCGCAACCTGGAGTTTGAAAGCAATATCGTAGAGCTGTCTTTGCAGAGTGAATTCAACTTCCGCCGCTTTGCCACCGGCGAAAATGGACGACGTATCACACCTTACCTCACGGGCGGAATTGGCGTTTTCTACTACAGCCCCTATACTGAATGGAATGGCAAGCGCTACAACCTGCGAAAGCTTGGTACGGAAGGCCAGAACCTGCCGGGTTTTGAAAAACGCATTTATCACTCCATTGCAGTCTGCCTGCCGATCGGCATCGGCTTTAAATACTGGATTCGTCCGGGAATCAACCTCGGTGTGGAAGTGGCCGACCGCCTCACTTTTTCTGACTATCTGGATGACGTGGCGCGGACGTATATCGGTGCAAACAACTTCCCGGATAACAATCCGGACTATCCTAATCCGGCACTAAATCTTCAAGACCGTTCAGAAGGCCGCAGCCTGGGGCGCCCCGGAAAACAAAGAGGCAACAGCCAGACCAGCGATCAGTATATGTACGGCATCATCACGCTTTCATTTCAGTTGAAAGTGTATCGTTGTCCGGGCTATCTGCGGGATGATTTCATGGTGGATTAGGTCGTGCTCGTGTAGGTTGTTTTATCGCGGCCGGCTTCGCATTTTCATTGAGGAAAATCCGTCTTTACGCTGCCACAGAAATTCTTTGCACCTTTTGCTGAAGGGAATGCAACAGCCTCGCCAATCCTGCGTTAAATGAGCGGCAGCGGTCCCTGAACGGGCAGGCCCCTGCTCTATTTTTATCAAGCACCAAAGGACGAAAACCCGATTGGCCGAAAGGCCATCATTCCGCCCGGGCTGTGCTCCTTTTTTCAATCAAAAAGCAAATCATGCCTGATATTCTCTGGGTGGACGATGAAGTGGATTCTTTGAAACCACAAATCATTTTTTTGAAGGGCAAAGGCTACGATGTCACGCCGGTGACGAATGGTCACGATGCCCTCGAGCATCTTAAAGTAAACCGCACGGATGTGGTGCTGCTGGATGAAAGTATGCCCGGCCTCAGCGGATTGGAAACGCTGGCCCGCATCAAAGAGTTACAACCTTCTCTTCCTGTAGTGATGGTGACTAAAAGCGAGGCCGAGAACATCATGGAGGAAGCCATCGGCGCACAGATTACAGACTACCTCATCAAGCCCGTCAATCCCAATCAGGTCCTCCTTTCATTGAAGAAGATCATGGACGGGAAGCGCCTCGTGAGTGAGGCCACCACCACCGCCTACCAGCAGGATTTTCGCAACCTCTTCATGGCACTTTCTTCCAACCCCAACCATGAAGAATGGAAAGACCTCTACCGCCGCCTTGTGCGCTGGGAATTGGAAATTACCCGTTCCGACAGCCCCGAAATGATGGAGGTGCTCGTCAGTCAGAAGGCCGAAGCCAATACCGAATTCAACAAGTACATCAGCCGCAATTACAGCGACTGGATTCTGGGTAAAGCACCCAATGCACCGCTCTTTTCACATCGCCTGCTGGCTGAAAAAGTGCTGCCTTTTGTGGAGCCCGGAAGGCCCAGCTTCCTCGTGGTGATTGACAACCTGCGCCTCGACCAATGGCGGGCCTTTGAGCCGATCATCACAGAGACTTTCCGCGTGCTGGATGAAGATCTGTTTTACTCCATCCTGCCCACCGCCACGCAGTATGCGCGCAATGCGCTCTTCGCCGGTATGTTGCCTATTGACATTGCCCGCGAGCATCCCAATGAATGGAAGAACGACGATGATCAGGGCGGAAAAAATCTCTTTGAAGACGTCTTGTTTGAAGCACAACTCAAGCGGCTGGGCCGGCAAAACCTCAAGTGGCAATACACCAAGATCACCAACAACGACGATGGCAAAGCCTTCGAGGATAACATCCACAACTATCTGCAGAATGACCTCTCTGTGATCGTGTACAATTTCGTGGATATGCTCTCGCACGCCCGCACCGAGATGGAAGTGCTGAAAGAATTGGCCGGCGATGAAGTGAGCTATCGCTCGCTTACCGTGAGCTGGTTTGAACATTCACCCCTGTATCGCGCGCTGCGCAAAGTGGCCGACAAGGGCATTCAACTTTTCATCACCACTGACCACGGCACCGTGCGCGTGCAGCGGCCCAGCAAGTGCGTCGGCGACCGCTCCACCACCACCAACCTGCGCTACAAACACGGACGCAACCTCCAATATGAGGCCCGCGATGTGCTCGCTTTTCGTGACCCAAAACTGGCGGGCCTGCCCGCGCCGAATGTGAGCTCTACGTTCATCTTCGCGAAGGAGGATATCTTCCTCTGCTACCCCAACAACTATAACCACTACGTACAGTATTACAAGAACACCTTCCAGCATGGCGGTATTTCCTTAGAGGAGATGATTGTGCCGGTGGTGCGTCTGGAAAGCAAGTAGCCCAACATCACTCATGACGATGAAATCGCATCGCCCTCTCACGCTCGTTTTTGTCTTCGCCCTGTTGGTTGTCGGTTGCAAAAAAGACGATGATGCCAATTCCGGAATGGAAACACGCAACTACCGCATCACGGATAGCCTTCATCGCTTTAGCTCCTATCATATTGACAGTCTCGGCACCTATCACTCTACGACGCTGGACTCCAATTTTTCATTGTCGCGCATTGATCAAGTCATGGGAAACAACTTGGGAGGAACCTTCAGTTATTTGATTTTTCGAGGCGACACGTTTACGACTTCAAGCAGCACGCCGGGCGCTTATGGCTGCATCGCTCCGAAGCATTCTTCAGCTCTGTTCATGCAAATCCGGCTGCCGGCCGATTCTATCATTATCTCCGGACAGATAGACCTGCGTCAGACTTCACAGGAAAGTTTTGCGCTTCGGGGGATTCGTCAATAGAGGTTTTTCGATCGTTTCTTTTCTTGCCAAACCGGCACTTTTTATAGTGCTGATTTTGGATAGAGCCTGACTGCAGGCCTTCCTTCACCTTTGCGCCATGCAAGTGGATTTCATCATTCTGGGGCAGGGGTTGGCCGGCACCTGGCTGAGCTATTTCTTGATGAAGGATGGTGCGAAGGTGTTGGTGATAGATGCCGAACGAACGCAGCATTCGGCCAGCAGCGCGGCTTCCGGCCTGATCAATCCTATCACGGGCAAACGCCTCGCACGCCAGCCGATGGCAGAGCAGGTATTGCCTTTTGCATCGGAGGCCTATGCCGCTATGGGCACGTTGTTGGGAACATCACTGCTGCACACCGTGCCGATTCACACCTTTTTTGGCAGCACGGAAGAAGCTGAATTTTTCAAACGAAAATCAGAAAGCAGCCATGCAGACCTCCTGTTTTTTGATAGCAGGATGGAAGGTGCGGAACACTTTCATACACCCTTTGGCACAGGCACCATTTATCCTGCGCAGCTCGTGCAGATCGAAGTGCTGCTCGGGGGATGGCGTCAACATCTCTCGTCTAAAAAGGCTTTGCTGGAAACGCAATTTGAATGGGCGGATTGCAGCCTTGGTGACGATGAAGTCAGCTACGGTTCGATTACGGCAGGCGCATTAATTGATTGCAGGGGCGCGGCCGGTGCAGAGCATCCATATTTCAGGAAGCTACCCTTTGCTTTGAATAAAGGCGAAGTCATCACGGCATCTATTCCGGACCTTCCATCACATGCGGTGTTTAAACATCAGCACCTTGCTATTGTGCCCTGGAGGAATGGCAAATTCTGGATCGGCTCCACTTTCGACTGGAATTTTACGGATGAGCTTCCCACGGCTGCTTTTCGCGAAAAGGCCACCCGCATCCTGAAAGAATGGTTGCGGCTCCCCGTTGTTTTTGAATCTCATTTTGCCGCTATTCGCCCGGCCACCGTTACGCGCGATGCCTTCGTGGGCATGCATCCTTATCGCCCCGTTTTGGGCATCCTGAATGGGTTGGGAAGCAAGGGCTGTTCGCTGGCGCCCTTTCTGGCAAAGGGGTTTGCAGATGCACTGTTGCATAAGAAGCAGCTCCTTCCGCAGACCGATGTGGCGCGCTATACGGGCATCCTGAGTCGCTAAGATTTCAGGGCCAAGCCTACCACTCGGGATAGAGCGGATAGGCCTTCATGGTCTCGTTGATTTCACCACGTACCGTCGCAATCACGCTTTCATCATCGGGGGCCATAAGCACGCGGTCTATCCAGGCAGCCACCTGCGCCATGTCGCCGGCCTTCATGCCGCGTGTGGTGATGGCAGGCACACCCACCCGAATGCCGGAGGTGACAAAGGGTGACTTGTCGTCGAAGGGCACCATGTTCTTGTTGATGGTGATGTCGGCTTTCACCAGTGTGTTCTCCGCTTTCTTGCCTGATATGCCTTTGTTGCGGAGGTCTATCAGCAGCAGGTGATTGTCGGTGCCGCCGCTGACGATGTTGTAACCTTTTTCCAGGAAAGCAACGCCCAGGGCCTGTGCATTTTGAATGATCTGCTTTGCATAGTCCGTGAATTCATCCTGCAGGATTTCATGAAAAGACACAGCCTTGCCGGCAATGACATGCTCCAGCGGGCCACCCTGCGTGCCGGGGAAAACAGCCAAATCCAGCACGGCACTCATCATGCGCACATCGCCTTTAGGGCCTTTCAGCCCCCAGGGGTTTTCAAAATCTTCCTTCATCAGGATGATGCCGCCGCGGGGGCCACGCAGTGTTTTGTGCGTGGTGCTGCTTACAAAATGGCAATGCTCAAAAGGCGAACTCAGCAGGCCTTTTGCGATCAGTCCTGCCGGGTGAG
>JAMIQN010000253.1:0-2123 GCA_035914595.1 Chitinophagaceae bacterium
AGCCGGTTGGATTGCGAATGCCCGGATTGTCCAGATAGGTTGCAGGCGTCCAGGTGTAGATGTCGCCACCCTTTGCATTGAAATGAATGGATTCGCCTTTCACGATGATGGTGTCATTCCCTGCAAATGGTACAAACTTTCGGATGTCCAGTTGCTTCGTAACGGTGTCCGTACAGCCTTTGACATTGCCTGAAATTAGCCGCACGTTGAAGACGCCACCTGTGTCGTAAGCATGAACCGGGTCTGCGTCCGTGGCGCTGTTACCATCACCAAAGTCCCAATTGTAGAAGGTAACCGGCTTGTAGGTGGAATTGACCTGATTCAAGAACTGAATGGGCACATGCGGGCAGGGGAGTCCTTCGGTCGTGAAATCAGCATGAAACTCAGGGAAGATTTTCACGAAGCGCACGATGCTGTCCGTGCAGGTAGAGCCGCGATTGACCACCAGTTTCACCTGATAGACGCCCGTATCCGGATAAGTGAATGACGGGTCTTTCTGCGTGGAGGTGTCCGAATTGGTGCCGGGCACCCCAAAGTCCCAGAAGTAGGGGCTGGGAGGGCCCGGATTGGCGCCTGTGCTCAGGTTGGTAAAATGTACCGTCTTGCCTTTGCACTGAACGATATAGGTGTTGAACTGATCGGAGTACTGCGGAATGTTGGCCACCACCGCTTTCGAGCAGTTGGTAACGACAAACTGAAATTCGCGCGTAACCGTGTTAATCATAACTCCGTTTCTCCATTCATGGCAGCAAACGGTCACCACAAAACGGCCAAGCTGATTGGGCGTGCCGGTGATAATGCCGGTCCGGGCATCTATTTGCAAAGGCGGATTCCCCGTCATCGGATGCAGGGCCGTGTAAGGGCTGAGATAGCCTACCGGCAAAAACTGCGTTGAAAAAGGCAGCGGCTTGGCATTGGACGCCGAGCCGCCCTGATAAGCCGTGCAAAACTCATAGCTCAGCGAATCACCATCGGGGTCAGTTGCCGAGTGGTCATACACTATCGGGTTGTTGATGCAGATGATTTGCGGCGGATAATTTTTGAAGACAGCACTGCTGTTTCTGCAATCGCTGGTGCCCAACGCGGGTGGGATGTAGCAGTAGTAGGTGGCGCCTACCGAGCCCGGGTCCACGATGTTGTCTATGTATTGGTTTCGGCAGCAGCGCTGATACACGATGTAGTATCCGGTACTGTTGGGCGGCAGCGTGTAGGTGCGGATAAAAGTCGCGCGGTTCAGGCAGGTGTTTGGCGGGTTATTGACGCAGCTATTGTTGAAGTTGGTGGGCACTCTCAGGTTTGGCCCGCTGCGGTGCACGCTTGTGTCCACGAAGTAGCGGGTGCCATCGCCATAAAACACACCCAGAAAGGCCGGGCTGTCTTGCTGAATAGCGTCTGTCTGGCCGGACACACAATCCTGATAAATGTCCAGCCGAATCTCATATTGATTATTGCCAAGGCAGCGATAGGTGACTTCTCCACCTACAATATGGGTAGCCTCAGCATGAAGCCCAGCAAGCAACAAGAGGATGAGGAATGTCCAAAAGGCTTTCATGATGCAGACCCGGCTTCTTCCGTGCAATACCGAACAAAAGTCCGGAGTTGATTGGCTAAGGTTGGCGCATGTTCAATCATGCTCAAATGCCCACAGGAAGGATACAGGCTGATAAAGGTAACGTCGGGTAAGGTGCTTTGTTGTAAGCAACTCTGCCAGGGAATGATTTCATCTTCCGCTCCCAGAGCCCAAGCCGCCGGGAAAGGCAGATTTGCCAGCACATGCCGCCGGTCCGGCCGGTTCATCATGGCAGTGTAAAAGGCAATCATGCTCTCGTCCGTCAGCTTTAACCCTTCCTCCATCATCGCGGCTACCGCCTCCGGGTGTGCCGTTCGAAAAGTCTTTCCAAAAAGCACCGGCGTCATGTCGCGCACAAACGGGTAGCGACCTCCTTTCTGAATCAGGGCAATGCTCTTACGCCTCTTTTCTTTCTTCGGCTCATCGTCTGCCGTGGCAGTAGAATGAACCAGCATCAGGCCGCGCAGCCTTTGCGGATAAAGCTCTGCCGCCGCCATTGTTACATACCCGCCCATCGAATGGCCCGCGAGTACACAGTGGTCAATGCCCGCAT
>JAMIQN010000254.1:0-5911 GCA_035914595.1 Chitinophagaceae bacterium
GATAGAATACACCATGCTTCTCAAAAACTTCTTTCAACTGCAACCAGTACGCCAGCTCAGAGCCCCCACCGATGAAGGCGACATTGGGCAGGATGCTTTCCTGATAAAGCGGCCGCAAAACCACATTCGGTGAAAATCGTTCGGGGTGCGCATTCAGTTCTGCGAACAGTTCCTCCTTCGTCCAGAAAATGTCTGTGCCGTGAACCTTCCATTGCTCACCATCGCGCTCCACACGCGCACGAAGCTGGTCTTTCAAATAGAAGAGATTGATGGCTCTGGGGAAGGCCTGTGCGATGTAGCCTGCCTCGTGCAGCCGGCGGCTCGCCGCTTCTACCAGACCCAATGCAGCGTGTTGCGTAAGGTCTTCCTGCATCACAGAAAGGAAGTTTCGCTTCAGCCCGGCATCATCTGCATCCAGCACAATCAAGCCGTAGCGTCCAAACAAGGCATGCACCAGATAGCGCGTGGCTGCGGCAATCGTTGGTTGACCGATGTAGGCCTCCTGCAACATCGCTTTCAAGGCTTTCTCATGCACCCCCGGCGGGCCGAGCAGGCGAAAAAGCTCCTCAAGCAAGGGCGTCAACGAGGTGGTATTCATACGACCTACAGCCCCTTGCTGACCGGCAGCATCCCACACAAACCTGCGCTCGCGAAACCGAAATGTGCCTAGCTCATCGAGGTCAGCATCCTCACTGCCCATGTAATAGACGGGCACGAAATTCAAATGAGGATGTGCCTGCTTCAGCTCCTGAGTGAGACGAATGGCATGGATGATTTTGTAAACGAAATAGAGATAGCCCGTGGCCAGGTTGGGCTGGTGGGCCGTACACACCGAATAGGTTTGCGCATCGCGCAGCAGCGCCACGTTCTTCAAGGTTTCCTCCGCATCCGGCAGCCCTTCGTACTGCTGCTGCAACACCGTCACCAATGTTTCCCGATCTACCGGAAATGCAGCCCTTGCTTCAATAGCCTTTGAAAGTCCTTCTGCATCCGGACGAAAATTGTAGAAGCCATCAAGGCTGCTCTTTGCCGCCAGATAATCGGTTACAAGGCTTGAAAATCGCCGTGTGAGCGGATAGGGCAGATAACGGGCGCGCATAGATGGCGGCTAAGGTAAGTAGGCCCTTTGCGCGGCTTCATTGCCGCCGCTTATAGGCTGATGCGCCCATTACCTTTAAGAAAAAAGCAGATGAACAGACAGCGATTGACCACCGCAGCACTGATGACCGCTCTTTCCAAACTGAACGGCTGGACCGGCGATGAAGCCGCTATCCAAAAGCATTTCGTGTTTGCTGATTTCAGCGAAGCCTTTGCCTTCCTTACCCGAATCGCCATGCTTTCAGAGAAGATGGACCATCATGCAGCGTGGAGCGGCGTGTACAACAAAGTGGACATTCGCCTGAGCACCCACGATGCCGGTGGCGTGACGGAATGGGATATCGCGATGGCTACTGCCATCGAAGGGTTTTTGAAATAGAGAAGCCTTCGTTACGAAGACAGTCCCAGCCATTGCATGGCATTATTCCAGAGCAAAGCTTCTTTCACTGCATCCGCAAAATCTGTTTCCCGAATCAGCTTTCCGGGCCGGTGTTCGCCCAGCGGAAAAGGATAGTCTGAACCCATGCACACCTTGTCGTTGCCCAACAAATTCACAGCAAAACGAAGGGCCTCCTGGTCGTGCAGGAGGGCATCAATCCAGAAGTGGCCGAGGTAGGCCCTGGGGTCGCGGCCATTGTCTATCGCGCACAGGTCCGGGCGCACATCAAAGCCATGCTGGATGCGGCCAATGGTGAAGGGGAAGGAGCCGCCACCATGTGCAAAAGCAAAGCGCAGCCTGGGGAACCGCTCAAACACGCCGCTGAAAATGAGGCTGCAGATAGCACGTGAAGTTTCGGCAGGCATGCCAACCAGCCAGGGCAGCCAATACTTCTGCATATCTGCTGCTCCCATCACTTCCCAGGGATGCACAAACAGCGCGCAGCCCAGCTCTTCGGCCGCCTGCCAGAAAGGATCAAAAGAAGGATCGCTAAGGTTCTTTTGGTTGACGTTGGAACCAATCTCAAGGCCGGGCATCTTCAACTCTTTCACGCAGCGTTCCATCTCACGAATAGCCAGGTCCACATCCTGCAAGGGCACTGTGCCCAAACCAATGAAGCGGTTGGGATGCAGGGCCACACTTTGCGCAATATGGTCATTGAAAAAGCGGGCTGTTTCCAGGCCATGCTCGGGCTTTGCCCAATAATTAAACAGCACCGGAATCGTAGAGATCACCTGCATATCCACGGAGGTATCATCCATGTCGAGGATGCGTGCATCGGGGCTCCAGCAATTCTGTTCAATCTCGCGAAAGACCTTGTCGCCTTTGATCATCCGCGCACAGCAGGGCTTGTGATGTTCCAGATGGATGAAGTCGCCGTAGCCGAATTTCCGGAACCAGTTGGGCACATGCTCGGGCATGATGTGCGTATGGATGTCTAATGATTTCATGACTTGCGAAAGCGCTGCCGACAAACGACAGCTAATGATGATTTGAGGCCAAAAGGCCGAAGATTGAAAAACTGAACAAAGGCGCGGCTCACACCTCAAAGAGTACCGCAGACCCCTGCCCTACGCCGACGCACATCGTGGCAAGTCCCAGGCCGCCGCCGCGCTTGCGCAATTCGTGCAGCAAAGTCGTGGCGATGCGCGCACCACTGCAACCCAGCGGATGCCCCAGCGCAATAGCACCACCGTTGACATTGATGATGGAAGAATCCAGCTCCAGCTCGCGAATGCAGGGAATAGCCTGTGCTGCGAAGGCTTCATTGAGTTCAATCAGCGCCAGATCCTTTGCCGTGATGCCTGCGCGCTGCATGACCTTTCGCGAAGCGGGCACCGGCCCCATCCCCATGTGCGAAGGCTCTACACCTGCCACGGCCATCGCTTTCACTTTGGCCATCGGCTTCAGTCCGTATTTCTGAACGGCTGCTTCGGATGCGAGTAACAATGCAGAGGCTCCGTCATTGATGCCGCTGCTGTTGCCTGCGGTGACGGTACCATCCGCTTTGAATGCCGGCTTCAGGCGGGCCAACTGCTCGATGGAGGAAGGGCGCGGATGTTCGTCTTTATCCACGATGGTCACCGCACCTTTCTTTCCCAAAATTTCTACAGAAACCAGTTCATCCTGAAAGCGACCTGCTGCTGCAGCCGCGAAGTATTTATCCTGCGTATGAGCGGCAAAGGCATCCTGCTCTTCACGGCTGACCTTGTAGCGCTCGGCAACGTTCTCTGCCGTTTCGCCCATACCGTAGGGATGATGCAGCGCACTCAGTCGTTTATTGATAAAGCGCCAGCCCATCGTCGTGTCCTGCATACGCTGGCTTCTGTCGTAGGGGCTTTCGGCTTTGCCAATCACGAAAGGCGCACGACTCATGCTTTCTACACCGCCTGCGATAAAAAGCTCTCCATCGCCGCACATGATGGCGCGGGCTGCATTCTGAATTGCCTCCAGGCCCGAGGCACACAGGCGATTGACGGTACTTCCGGCCACACTCACGGGCAAGCCTGCCAGCAAGGCCGACATGCGTGCCACATTCCGGTTGTCTTCTCCGGACTGGTTGGCAGCGCCGGCTATCACATCTTCGATGGCATTCGGGTCTATGCCCGGATTTCGCGCGAGCAGCGCTTTGATGACGTGGGCCAGCAGGTCGTCGGGCCGAACGGAAGCGAGGGCACCTCCATACTTGCCAATGGGCGTACGGACGGCGTCAATCACATAAGCAGTTTGCATCGGGCAAAGGTAGGCGGCAGCAAGACTGAGCTTCGACACCGCAAAACCGCAGTACCACCAAGCTTTTTACCGGAAAAAAGTTTCGCTTCCAAACCGGAAAAGGAGTGCCGGGCCGATGCAATAGACGAAGCCTTACTGAGCAGTGGCATGAACAAGTGCCTGCTCCAAATCGGCCAGCAGGTCTGCTGCATTCTCCAGACCCACACTCATCCGAATCAGCCCGTCGCTGATGCCGGAAGCCAGGCGAGCCTCGCGCGGAACACCCACGTGGGTGGTGGAAGCAGGATGGCAAAGAATCGTATCCGCAGTGCCCAGGCTTACGGCATTGGTACAAAGGCGCAAGGCATCCATGAAGCGCATCCCAGCCTCGAATCCTCCCTTCAATTCAAAGCTGAGCACAGGCGCCGGCTGCTTCATCTGTCGCATGGCGATGGCATGTCCGGGGTGGCTGGCAAGGCCGGGGAAATTGACGCGGGACACGGCAGCATGGCCGGCCAGAAATTCCGCAACCGTCGCCGCATTGGCGCAATGGCGATCCATCCTCAGGCCCAGGGTACGCAGCCCATTCGTCAGCAGAAATGCATCAAAGGCATTGCTGTTACCGCCCAGCAAACGGTGCGTCTTAATTAGTTTCTGACGCCGCTCTGCAGGCAGGTCTTTACGAAAAACGAGCACCCCGCCGACAGCGGTGCCATGCCCGTTGAGGAACTTGGTAGTGCTGTGCAGCACGAAGTCCAGGCCGTAGCGGAAAGGTTGTTGGAGATAAGGCGTAGCGAAGGTGTTGTCGGCAGCAACGAGGAGCTGATGCTGCTGTGCCAGGTGTGTGCAGGCTTCCAAATCAATGCACTGCAACGTAGGATTGGCGGGCGTTTCCAGGTACATCATCCGAATGCTGCTGTCTGCGCGAATGAGGGCATCCACGGCGTTGAGGTTCTGAAAATCGGTGACAATGGCTTCAATGCCGAAGCCGGGCAGCACTTTGTCCAGCATCTCCTGCGTGCCGCCATACAGGCTGTGATGTGTGATCACCTTATCACCTGCATTCAGGTTGGCGAGCAATAAGGTACTCACCGCAGCCATGCCCGAGGCATGCAACAAGGCCTCCAGTTGGAGGTCGAGGCCGAAGCCTTCCAGCAGGGCAATTTTTTCTTCCGCTTCGCGAATGGTAGGGCTGCCAAAACGGCCATAGATATAGCCGGCTTCCTCGCCCTGAAACACCGCCCTGGCCTGGGCTGCATCGTCGAAAGTGTAGGTGCTGGTCGCGAAAAGAGGCGTCAGGTGTGCGCGATGCCCATTGGGCTGGTGGCCACCGTGAATGCAGAGCGTATCGAATCCGTGCGCGGAAGTAGGCATGATTGACTTTTACTTTGGCGACTAAGGTAAACTGCCATGAAAGAGACCTTCCTGAAGCTGCTTCGCTACCATGCCTGGGCCAATGCCCGCCTTATTTCCGTGCTTGAAACGCTCAGTCCGCAGCAGGCCGATCAGGAAATTGCCAGCTCATTTCCTTCCATCCGAAAGACGGTTTATCACCTCTGGGGTGCGGAAGACATCTGGCTGCAACGCCTTCAGAAAAAAGAAAAGCCGCGCATTTCCGTCATGGGCTTTCAGGGCAGCTTCGCTGAGGCTTTGGAATTGTGGCAGCAATCCACGACGGCACTCTTTGAATTTGCCGAAGGCCTGACCGACGACGATTTTGCAAGCATCCTACACAGTCACAATCTGCAGGGCGAAGCCGTCAGCGACCTGATTGGCGACATCATGCAGCAATTGGTGATTCATGGCTCCTACCACCGCGGCCAACTCGTCACCATGCTTCGTCAGGCAGGCATCACCACCATTCCGAGAACGGATTTTATCGCCTTTACCCGAGGGTAATAAAGAGGCCTTTGCCGTAGCGCAGAAAGCAGGTTTCGCCTGAAAAATTTTCCCTACTATGTAAAGCCCAGGGCAGCCACGGCTCGAGTTTCATAATCAGGAAAGTTCAAGGGCGCCAAGTGTCATTACCGTTTTCTGCAAGGTGGTTTTTCCGCTTTTTGATACCTCTTTCGCACGTCTGTTCCTTCTTTCGCGCCCCTCATGAAGAGGCCAATATTTCTTCTTGCCCTGCTGGCCACCCTTGCGCTGGCATCCGGCACTCAG
>JAMIQN010000255.1:0-1827 GCA_035914595.1 Chitinophagaceae bacterium
ATTCTCAAGCCGGACGCGGAACATGGCGTTTGACAGTGCTTCCACGATAACGCCGTCCTGCTTGATGAGACTCTGTTTGGCCATAGATTTTTACGGGCGGCAAAGGTAGGGAAAGAATTCTATCAATTACCGAGATTTTTCGATAAAATCCCGACAGCCAATTCCGGCTTTAAGCCCTTGAAGCACAACAATGCAGCTTCAGCACGCAGGCCTTGCATCCTCCCTGCCACAGCGCCCGGCCGGAAAAAGAAGAGGCCCCGCCACCCTCGCGACGGGACCTCAACGACTACCGCTAACATCTGAATTTCCCTACTTCGCAGCTTCAAACCTGCGGGCTACTTCATTCCAGTTCACCACATTCCAGATGGCGTTCAGGTAGTCACCACGCTTATTTTGATATTTCAGGTAGTAGGCATGTTCCCACACGTCCACACCAAAAATGGGAGTGCCTTTCACTTCGGCCACATCCATGAGCGGATTATCCTGGTTGGGGGTAGAGCATACTTCCAGCTTGCCGTCTTTCACTATCAGCCAGGCCCAGCCCGAGCCGAAACGGGTGGCACCCGCAGCATTCAGCTTTTCTTTCAGTCCATCCAGCGAGCCGAATGCACTATTGATAGCCTCGGCCAAAGCACCGGAAGGCTGCCCGCCATTGGGGCCTAATACTGACCAGAAGAGAGAGTGATTCCAGTGGCCGCCGCCATTATTGCGTACGCCGGCTGCGTATTTGGAAATAGAAGCCATCAGTGCATCCAGCGGCATGTCTTCTGCACCGCTGCCTGCCAGGGCCTTGTTCAGGTTGTCCACATACGCCTGGTGGTGTTTGTCGTGGTGAATCTGCATCGTCTGGGCGTCAATATGCGGTTCCAGTGCATCAAAGGCGTAGGCAAGGGCGGGAAGTGAGTGTGCCATGTTGTATTGGGGAGTTTTAGAGTGATGAAATGCCCCTTTTAGGGGAGGCCAAATGTAAAGAGCCTGCAGCCGTAAGGCTTTCAATAAAGGAAATGATGCCTTTGGCCGGATTGATATAGCGATGTCCTTTCACGCAGGATGCGCATTCTGCCGTAGTTTGCCGCCTTCAAAAATCACCTCGTACAGGCCTCCCATACCCATGAGTATTTTTATTAAGAAACCCCTTGCCAACCTGCTGGAAGAAGCCGCCGAAAGCGAAAAAGGTCTCAAAAAAACGCTCACCGCCCCTGCGCTGGTAGCCCTCGGCATCGGGGCCATCATCGGGGCCGGCCTGTTTTCCCTGACGGGTGTGGCTGCCGCCGATTATGCGGGCCCGGCCATTATCATTTCGTTCGTCATTGCGGCCCTGGGCTGTGCCTTTGCCGGCCTCTGCTATGCGGAGTTCGCCTCCATGATTCCGATTGCGGGTAGCGCCTACACCTACTCTTATGCCACGATGGGTGAATTCATCGCCTGGATTATTGGCTGGGACCTGGTGCTGGAATATGCCGTGGGCGCTGCGACTGTGGCCTCAAGCTGGTCCGGCTATCTGGGGAAGCTGTTTGAAAATTTCGGGGTGAATCTGCCGGCACAACTGCTGATGACACCCTTTGATACGGCTACGCTGCAAGGTGGCACGGTGGTGCATGGTCTGATTAACCTGCCGGCTGTGTTCATCGTAGTGGTCATGTCTCTACTGCTGATACGGGGCACCAGCCATTCGGCTTGGGTGAATAATATCATCGTGCTGCTGAAGGTGTCTATTGTCATCATCTTTATTGTTATCGGGTTTCAGTTTGTGAAGCCGGAAAACCTGCAGCCTTTCATCCCTGAAAACAAGGGTGAGTTTGGCGCCTTCGGCCTTTCGGGTATTGT
>JAMIQN010000256.1:0-8455 GCA_035914595.1 Chitinophagaceae bacterium
GATTTTGGAGGTGCCGTAGGCTCCTTCAAAATCACGTCAAAACTCAGCCGCGAAAGTCTGAGCACCGATGATGTAACGACCCTTACCCTTACCATCAGTGGCAGCGGTAACCTTAAGCTTTTTGACGCACCGCGCCCCAACCTCCCGAGCGGGCTGGATCTCTACGACCCCAATATTTTGGATACGGTTACCAGCCGCAGCACCACCATTGCAGGCGATAAGATCATCACTTACACTATTGCTCCGCGCAAGTCCGGCGACTACACCATTCCGCCCATTACTTTCTCATGGTTCGACCCCTCGTCTAACAGCTATAAAACGGCGACAACCACAGCTTACAAGCTGCACGTCACAACGGGTAAGGGCACCATTGCCAGTACCAATAATGGGAAGCCGGTCAGTGGAACCATTCAGGATGGGCCGAGTCTGCACGCCGTGCGCCCTGTGATTCTTTCGCCGGTGTATTGGTCCCTTTATTCCATTCCGCTGCTGGCTTTTGCAGGGCTTGTCTTTTATCGCCGCAGGCAGGATGAGCTGGCTGCACATGCCGATGAATACCGCACGCGCCGTGCCGGCAATACTGCACAAAAACGTCTCAGCGTAGCAGGGGCCATGTTGCAAAAAGGCGATGAAAAAGGATTTTATGATGAGCTGTCCAAGGCCATTTGGCTTTACCTGAGCGACAAGCTGGGCATCCCCATTTCATCACTAGGCAAGGCGACTGCGGTAGAAGCCCTTGCGCAACGCGGTGTGCCGGAAGTAGTACGCAGTCAGGTGGAGCAGCTCGTCAATCAATGTGAGCTGGCCCTTTATGCGCCTGTGGGCGGCAGTCAGCAAATGCAGCAGAGCTTTAGTGAAGCTGCTTCAGCCATCAACAATCTCGAACGTAGCCTGCGCTCCTCATGATCCCCCGTAGCATTCGATACACGGTCAGCAGTCTGCTGCTATTGTTGTGTGTAGTCTTCCAGAGTTGGGCCGGTGCCGCTGATCCGATTGCACTGGGTGATGCAGCTTATCAGCGCAAATCCTACGACAGTGCGGTGAGCTATTACAAACAGGCAAGTCTCGTCAAGCAGGCGCCGGCAGTCGTTTTCTTCAAGTTGGGTAATGCCCATTACCGCCTGCGGCATGTAGGCGAGGCGATGCTTGCTTATGAGCGTGCCCTCCTTCGTCAGTCAGCATTTCCGGCGGCAGCGCACAATGCACAGTTGATTCAGAAACAAGTGAGCCCCGCAGCAAGGAATGAAGTCTTCTTCCTGAAATGGTGGCAAGGGCTAACTGCTCCTTCTCTCACCAACTTTTGGGCGGTTCTGGCCATCGTACTGGTCGCCGGGCTCTTGGGATTTTTGGGCTGGCGGCAATTTGCGCGGAAGCAGGGCCATGTGAAGCCTCAGATTATTGGAATGACCTTGATGATTGCTTTGCTGTGTGCGGTGTTCAGCTTTGCGGGCGCCAAGCGTTATCAGCCCGGCAAGGTGGCGGTGGTCATGCGGCCGGATGCAAAATTCCAGTCGTCGGCACAGGCGAATGGAAGCACCGGCATCAGCCTGCCGGAAGGCCTGATGGTGGACGTGATAGGCCGCGGCAGCAAAGGCCTGATCGTTCGGTTGGCCGATGGTCAGGAAGGTTTTGTGCAGGTGGGCGACGTGAGCGTCGTGGACTAAGAACACACCGATTTACCTTCGTTTCGTGTATGCCGTAACAGCTCCGTGGTGGCTACGCCTGATGGCGCCCCGCAATCTGATTTGGGAGATGCCTGCGGCAGAAGAGCCTACCGTCTATCTCACTTTTGACGATGGCCCTCATCCTCAGATAACACCTCAGGTGCTGCAACAGCTTGCCGGCTATGATGCTTATGCAACTTTTTTTTGTATTGGAAAAAATGTAGCGGCTCATCCGGATATTTTCAAAAAAATATGTTCAGCAGGGCATAGCACCGGGAACCATACTTACCATCACCTGAATGGTTGGAAACACAGCAGCGACGCCTACCTTGACGATATTCATCAGGCTGAGGCACTGATTCCCAGCCGACTTTTTCGCCCACCCTACGGTCGTATCCGCCGCCGCGCGGCACGAAGATTGCTGCACGAGAGCCCGTCGTGGAAGGTGTGTATGTGGACTGTCCTGAGCGGAGATTTTGACCCGCAACTCAGCCCAGAGCAGTGCCTGGCGAATGTGCTGGACCATATCCGACCAGGTGCTATTGTTGTCTTTCACGATAGTGAGAAAGCATGGGACCGTCTTCGTTATGCATTGCCTTTTGTGCTGGATTATTGCCGGTCGAAGGGCTGGAGAATGAAAGGACTGCCCACAGAACCATCGGTTGAAATGTTTCAGGATAGAGACCAATAGCCATGTTCATAGATACGCACACGCATCTTTACGATGACCGCTTAGACGAAGCCCACCAGGACCAGATGATCCAGCGTGCACTGGATGCCGGGGTGGAGAAATTGTACATGCCCAACTGCGACCGCAGCACGATTCCGGGTATGATGCGCATTGCATCAGTCTTCCCCGATCGTTGCTTCCCCATGATGGGCCTGCATCCTACGTATGTGAAGGATGATTTCCTGGACGAGTTGTCCATTGTACACAAATGGCTCTCGGAATCCAGATTTGCAGCCGTGGGTGAAATCGGACTGGATTATTACTGGGACAAGACGTATGTAGCACAGCAAGTAGAGGCTTTTTCTCAGCAGATAGATTGGGCGCTGGACTATGAATTGCCTATCGTCATCCATAGTCGTGAGGCTACGGATGATTGCATTGAAATTGTCCGGAAGAAGCAGAATGGTAAGCTGCGCGGCATCTTTCATTGTTTTAGCGGCACGCTCGTGCAGGCGCAGCAGGTTGCGGAGCTGAATTTCCTGCTCGGCATTGGCGGCACGGTTACCTACAAAAACAGTCGGGAGCTTCATACAGTTGTGCAGCAGATGCCTTTGGAAACTTTAGTGCTGGAAACGGATGCGCCCTATTTGGCACCGGTGCCGTTTCGTGGTAAGCGAAATGAAAGTGCCAATATTCAGTATGTAGCCGAGAAGGTGGCGGAACTGCGCGGCATGAGTGTGGAAGCAGTGGGTGCAGCGACAAGTGCCAATTCGGCCAAACTTTTTCCTTTTTGAGCGCAGGGGAATAGCTACTTTTGCGGCCCTTCGGGAGACGTGTCCGAGTGGTCGAAGGAGCACGCCTGGAAAGTGTGTATACGCCTAAAGCGTATCAAGGGTTCGAATCCCTTCGTCTCCGCCACAAAGAGGCAAATCGGTAACTACCGGTTTGCCTCTTTTTCGTTTTGGGCAGGATGACCAGAGCAGTCGACGGATATTCACGGCGTGGTGAAAATGTCGGTACACCCCAAAAAATTGAACTTCCCTCTCCCTGCAAAACAAAGAGACTGCCTCATAGCGGCAGCCTCTTTCAACATCAAGGCAATACTACCTGATTCACAGGCTCAGCGTGCGATGAAGCACCAGAGCATCAGGACACGGCCCAATAGCCGATAGCCAGCCAGGCTAGGCCTTTCACCAGAAAGAAGAGGAAGCCCCAGAACCCCAGCTTCTTAATCCATCGGGTGATCTTTTGCTGGCGGGATGATGGCGTTGCGGTCATTAGTTGGCAATGATTTGGTAGGTCTGGAAATTGCTGTGCATGGGCGCTTGTTTGCCTTCTGCTTTTGCTTTGGCCAGGTCGGCAAAGCCGCGTTTATGGCCCTCCAGAAAGGCTTCGCTTTTGGTCCAGCCCTTGAATGCTTCTTCGCTTTCCCAATAGCTGACAATCAGATAGTCTTGCCCCTCTTTGGAAGGCTTGAGCACGTGCATGTCCACAAAACCCGGCATTAGGTCAATGGCTTTGGCCCTGCTGCCAAATAGTTCTTCAAAACGTTCGCGGTACTCGGGGGTGCAGGTGATGTAGTTAACTGCGACAAAGTTTTTTTTCATGGGGGGGCGTTATTAGTTGAAGCAAAGAACACCCCGTCATTTGGCGGTCATTTCCTAAATCAGAAATCTCGGTTTCTCAAAAAAGAAAATTGCTACCGGAACGGTTGACCCACTTACTAAAATAGATGTAAAACAAGATGTTCAGCGGATTGGTAAGACCAAAACGGGGGCGCAACGGATGTAAGTCCAAAGTCATTTTCCTAAGGGAATCGGCGGCTCAGTATTCCATAAAAAAAGGTGTTACCTCTTGCGGATAACACCTCTTCTGTTTGTGGAGCCGGCGGGAGTCGAACCCGCGTCCAAACAACTGCACTGCGAGCTTTCTACATGCTTATTCCTGCATTGCATTTCGGAAGGCGCCCGGAACAGGACACACCAAGCTCCTTCCTACATCACGATTGATTTGTTCGTGCATTGCTGCGTGATTACAACAACACCTTATCCGCGATGATTTTGAGTCGGCGGCGGCTGCAGCTCGCGACGGGCTGGGTGCCGCGGCCCTAATAGCTACTTAATCTCCGATTAGGCAGCCATGGCGTAAGAATATTCGCCATTTATAGTTTGAACTTTCAGATTTACGTGCTAATGGTCCAACGCACGGCATGCTTACACTTGCCTTGCCCGCTGCTGTCAAAACCGGGCGGCCCCTTGTCTTTATGGGCAGGCTTGTATGCTTATTTCAAGCCTTCAAAGAACTGGCACAAAGGTATTCTGAATCCGCCCGTGCGGCTACTTCAAAGTCTCTTTCAGCCAGCCAAAAAATTCGCGCTGCCAGGCGATCGCATTTTGAGGATGCAACACCCAGTGATTTTCGTTGGGCAGGAAAAGAAGTTTGCTTTTGATGCCTCGCAGTTGTGCTGCCTGAAAGGCTTCCAGGCCCTGCTCTATCGGTACGCGATAATCAATGCCGCCCTGCACAATCATGATGGGTGTGTTCCACTTATCCACGTAGTTGATGGGCGAAAATTCTTTATAGGCTTTGGGCGTTGGCTTTTTCCAATAAGGGCCGCCACCGTCCCAGTTCATGAACCACATTTCTTCGGTGGTGCCATACATGCTTTGAAGGTCAAAAACGCCGTCGTGAGCAATGAAGGTCTTGAACCGGTTGTGGTGAATGCCGGCCAGCATATACACGCTGTACCCGCCATAGCTTGCGCCAATGCAACCCAGCCTGTTCTTGTCCACGTACGGCTCTTCGGAAACGGCATCAATGGCTGAGAGGTAGTCGCGCATCGGCTGGCCGCCCCAGTCACCCGAAATTTCTTCGTTCCATTTCACGCCCCAGCCGGGCATGCCACGGCGGTTAGGCGCCACGATGATGTAGCCCTGCGCCGCCATCAGCGCGAAATTCCAGCGGAAGGAATAGAACTGGGTCAGGGCGCTTTGTGGGCCACCCTGGCAGTAGAGTAGGGTAGGATATTTCTTGGTCGCATCGAAGTTGGGAGGGAAAATCACCCACACGCCCATCTGTTTTCCATCCGTAGTGCGCACCATGCGCATTTCTGTTTTGCAGGGAAGGATGTTCAAATAGGCCTGTTCGTTCACGCGGGTAAGAGGCTCCAGGTGCCCATTTTCAGGATCTACCGACCAGATTTCGGTAGCGGTATTCATGTCTGTGCGTGTCACGACAATCTGGCCATTGGCGGCCTGTCCCACCACACCGTTCAGGTCGAAATTTCCCTGCGTTAGCTTTTGCACTGCGGGCAATATGCGGACTGCAAGGTTTGTAGGCACATCCACCTCAAACACTTGCTGTGTGCCGCGCCAGGGTGCGCTGAAGTACATCTTGTCGGAGTGGCGGCTCCAGCAAAAATTTCCAACGGTTCCATCCCAGCCGGAGGTCAGGTTCATCTTCAACATGCCGGCCGTGTGAATGTCCATCACCACGATGTCTGCTTTGTCGCTTTCATAGCCATCGCGGCGCATAGAGAGCCAGGCAATACGGCGGCCATCGGGCGAGAAACTGGGGTTGGTATCGTAGCCCATCATGCCGGCTGTCCAATTGATGGTTTCGCCGGAATGAAGCTCGTAGTAGTAGAGGTCCGTGTTGGTGCTCAGGGCATAGTCGGTACCGTATTTCTTCTTGCACACATAGACCAAGCCCTTGCTGTCGGGGCGCCACACAAAATCTTCACTGCCGCCAAAAGGCTTTTGCGGACAGTCGTAAGGCTCGCCCTTCATGATGTCGGTTGCCTCGGACTTGCTGCCAAGCGTAGCAATAAAAATGTGACTGAATTTGCCGTCTTCCCAGGTGTCCCAGTGACGGTACATGAGGCTGCGATAGATGTGCGCGGTAGTCTTGGGAAGGTCGGGGTAGATATCGGTGCCGAGCACAGGTTTCACGAGTACGTCCTTAGAAAAAGCAACGTGCCTGCCATCGGGCGAAATGCGTACCTCTCCTGCGTCCTGGAGGCCGTCATAGACCATCGTCCAGGTCTGCCCCTGCGCGTTTCCACGATACAGTTTTCCGTCCTTAGTTGCCCAGTAAGTGCCGCCATCGCGCTGCACAACAGTATAGCCATCGGCAGTCTTTTGTTCCGTGGCAACAGCGCCTTCATGCAGCGAAAGTTTGTAGTGAGCAGTCGTGCTTTTTTCGGTCTTCCAGTCAATGTGCCGGACGGTATAGTAAAGTGTCTTTCCGGAGTTGCTCAATCCATCCGCAGAGACGCGGGCGAGGTCCCACATTTTTTCGGGGGTCAGGCGTTCCTGGGAAAGGGCGGTGCCTCCCAGCACCAGCATCAGAGAGCTCAGGATGAGTAGCTGTTTCATAGGAGAAAAAGGTTGGAAAAATGCGGGTCAATGTTAGGCAAAGATGACGGGCCGGGGAGGGGTGAATTCGCGAGGGAGAAATGCAACTGACAGAGATAGAAACAAAAAAACCCGCGCAGGAATGCGCGGGTTGTGCGGAAGAGGAGATTCGAACTCCCACACCCTTTCGGGCGCTACCACCTCAAAGTAGTGCGTCTACCAGTTTCGCCACCTCCGCAACACTTTGGGCGGCGAAGGTAACGGGGAAATTCATCCACTCCAACACCCCTCCCGATGGAAAAATCAGGTAGTATTCTGAGTTACTTTCTCTTAGCTCCTGCGCTTCAGAATGATCCGGAAGGTGGTGCCTTTACCCGGCTCACTATTGCGCACGAAAATGGCACCGTGATGGTATTCGCGGATAATGCGTCGCGAAAGGGACAGGCCCAACCCCCAGCCCCGCTGTTTGGTTGTAAAGCCCGGCATAAACACCTTCCGAATCAGGTGACGGGGGATGCCCTTCCCGGTGTCGCGAACATCAATGATGACAGCCTTGTCGGTGTCCTGAATGTCTATGTCAATCCGGCCCGGCCCTTTCATGGCATCAAGCGCATTGCGGATGAGGTTTTCAATGACCCAGTCAAAGAGTGGAGCAGAGATGTTGGCCAGCACCGGATCCCGGCTGCTGTGCACTTCTATCTGCACACCGCTGGCGGCGCGGCGGCGCATATAGTCAGCCATCTGGTGCAGGCGTGTGTTGATGTTTTCAGTAGCGAGCTGAGGTTCGCTGCCCACTTTGCTGAAACGCTCCGCAATGAGGCGAAGGCGGCCAAGGTCTTTCTCCATTTCGGAGACTGCCTCGCGGTTGCATTCCTGCTCACGCAAAATCTCAATCCAGCCGTCAAGGGCCATCAAGGGGGTGCCCAGTTGGTGCGCCGTCTCTTTGCTCAGGCCCAGCCAGACGCGGTTTTGGATGGCGCGCTGTGCAGCCACAATCGCGATAACCACTACCAATAAGAACACAACGATGATGGCAAGCTGCACATAGGGGAAGAGTCGCAATTGCCGCAGCAGGTTGGACTCGCCGTAGTACACATACTGCTGGCTGCCAGACAGTTCCACCAGAATAGGAGCGCGTTCCTCTGTGAATGCAACTATCTTTTTGTGGAGGAAGGCCTGCACATCACGCACACCGGTGGTGTCAATATTCTTGAAGTCAAGGATGACGCCTTGGTCGGTGGCGAGGATGAAGGGAATGGAGGTGTTGCCTTTGACGAGATTCAGCGCAAGATCAAAGCCGAGGTCTTCATCAGTGCTGGGGCTGGCCAGGTTGCGAAGCGCCTCACTGATCTGCTGCATGTTTTTCTGCTCTTCGTGCGCCAGATTATTAGCCAGGCGGGAGGTATAAATCAGCGAGGCCGACACAATCAGCAAGGCCGCAAAGACCAGGGCAGATTTCCAGTTCAGGTATTGGCGCATGGGAATGCGGGGAGTAGTCGAAAGACAATTGCCAGTAACCTCAAAAGAGGCGGATTCAGTATGGGAATTGCCTTGTCAAAGTGCACGAATTAACAGTATTTTTGCCCGCAGTAAAACACGCCCGTTCTTCATCCATGGATCAGCACGCAGCCCCACAGAACCAGCAAATAGTAGAGGTAGACAACCGCTCGGATATTAATTATTCCAAGCCTTCGAGGTCACGCTATATGTTCCTGCTTGGCTTCTTCTGCTATTTCATTTTTGCCTGGGCCGGCTGCTACAATCTG
>JAMIQN010000257.1:0-1629 GCA_035914595.1 Chitinophagaceae bacterium
CCAGCAGTTTTCAAACAAGGATGCAGCGGTGCTGATACCCGGTTGTGGCAATGCCTACGAGGCCGAGGCTCTTGTGGCTCATGGCTTCAGCAACATTACTCTGGTGGACATTGCGCCGGCTGCTGTGGAGCGCCTCCGGAAGCGGTTTGCCAATGCCCCGCAGGTGACGATTCACTGTGGCGATTTCTTCCTGCATGAAGGAAGCTATGACCTCATTTTAGAGCAAACTTTTTTCTGTGCGCTTCCGCTTCGCCGCCGCAATGATTATGCGGAAAAAACCTCGTCGTTGCTGCATGCTGGAGGGCGATTGGCAGGCCTTCTTTTCAATGTGGAATTTCCGATAGAAGGCCCACCCTTTGGCGGCTCTGCTGAAGAATACAAGGCTGTTTTTCAACCCTACTTCTCAATAAAGACCATGGAGCCCTGCTACAACAGCATTCCTCCGCGTGCGGGCAATGAGCTGTTCATGGTATTTGTCAAAAAGTGATGATTATGAAAAGGAATCTGAGCAATCTCGACAAAGTGATTCGTATCCTGGCAGCCATCGTCATTGCGGTGCTTTATTTCACACACAGGATTTCAGGCACAACGGCTTTGGTGCTAGGCATCATTGCGCTGGCATTGGTAATTACTTCGTTTATCAATTTCTGCCCCATTTACTGGTCCATCGGCATCAGTAGTTTTCAAAGGAGAAAGTCACGCTGAATAGCGGCATTCGGAATCATTCAATTCAATAAGCTCCCACCATGCTGAACTATCTCAAGAGTTGGAATTTCATGCGTTTCCTGCGGCTGGCTGCCGGCCTCGCCATTGCTGTGCAGGGCGTCATTCAGAAAGATTGGACCTTCATCACCCTCGGTGCCCTTTTTGCGCTGCTACCTGTTTTCAATATCGGTTGCTGTGGCTCCAGTTGCCGAAATACACCCGGTAGCCGCTGCAATTCGAATGATGGTGAATGCCGGCGATAGTTCTGCTTAGGAACGAAGACAAGATCATTGGAATAAGAACCCCAAACCTGACATGACTGCATTTCTGAAAAGAAATTTTTGGCCGGTTATCGGCGTCCCGCTTGGTGCATTGGCGGGCTTCCTTTATTGGAAGTTTGTGGGCTGTGCATCGGGTAGCTGCGCCATCACGTCCAACCCTTACAACAGCACTATCTATGGCGCATTGATGGGCGGCCTTGTCTTCTCCATGTTTAAGAAAAAGCCCGCGCAGCAGGCGTAATCGGTAGTGCTTCGCCCTCGCCTTGAAAGTCAGGTTGGACTGATTTCACTGAGCAAATAAGCAGCGAAAGCACTTACCCTTTTTCGGGCCTTCACTGAGCTTTCAAAAAGAAAAATTGCCACCCTGCATCGGGTCTCCGGATGGAAGTTCCCTTGCAGGATGGCAATATGAAGGCTGTGCCTGAGCGCCACTTTGTGCGGCACCGGCAGTTTTCAGGCCTCGGGTTTAGAAGGGCGGCGCGGCAACGGCTTCAGCGACTTCCGTAGAGGCGGGCCGCTTATCGAGCGTTTCGATATTGCTGACCACGATCTCGGTGAAGTACTTCTTCTGACCATCATTGGCGGTGTAGTCGTGGTAGGTAAGGCGGCCTTCCACCAGCACATAGCTGCCCTTGTTCAGGTA
>JAMIQN010000258.1:0-1965 GCA_035914595.1 Chitinophagaceae bacterium
GTCCGCAGCCCTGTTTCTCTACGTTGCAGCCAACAAGAAGGGACAGCGGCTGGGCGATACGCTGGCCAATACACTGGTCATTGAAACACGGGCCAAGTCAAACCTCAGCCAGACTATCTATCAGGATATTGCCGACGAGCATTATCAGGTTAGGTATCCCGAAGTCATGCGCCTTTCAGACCGTGACATCAACAACATTCACAACCTTCTTACCAACAGCCGAAACAACCGGAATCTGGTACAATACATAGACAGGATCGCGCATCGTATTGCCGAAGCCCTGAACCTTGAAGCACCGCTCGATTCGCGTCAATTTTTGGAGCAGCTTCTACGCGACTATAATTTCCTGACGGAGAAAAATTGAGTGATTGGGCCGTTGCGCGTGAGCATTCCTGCAAAAGCAAAAGAGCCACCGAAAAGGTGGCTCTTTACTATTCTCCTGAGTGAAAATTATTTGATGCCCAGCTTGGCTTTCACCAAAGGCAGGATATTGTCGCTGTCGTTGGCATACAGCAGCGTGCCGCCACTTGCATCGAAGATGTAGTCATAGCCTTTTTCCTTTGCTACAGCCTTGATAGCCTTGTCTGCCTTGTCCAGGATGGGACGATACAGCTCTTCCTTTTTCTTGGTGATTTTGTCCTGAGCGGTTTGTTGAAAATCGTGGATGCGTGCTTCCAGATCCTGCAGCTCCTTTTGCTTCACCGTCCGAACTGCATCACTCATAGACTTCTCCGTTGCCTGATATTCGGAGCCTTTCTTTTCAAACTCCTTACCCATAGATTCCAACTGGTCCTGATATTGCTTGGCGAAGGTTTTGAGGTCAGAATCTGCTTTGCTCATTTCGGGCATTACAGAAAGCAATTCCTGGCTGTTGACGTAGCCCAATTTGGTTCCTCCTACCTCGCCAATAGCGAATGAGGACACAGAAGCAAGCAGGCAAACAGCTGCAGTGAGAACGTACTTTTTCATGATGGTGTGTTTGAATATCGAAAGGTTTCGTGTTGAAATTTTGGATTGGTTTCCCTGAATTGAAAAACGTCGGAAAGCAGGGCTGCCGGCCTGTTTCAGCCTCTCAGGGCAGGCTAAGGGCGCGCAAAGAAACAGCCATTATTTGTTAACCCCAAGTTGTTTGAGCACTTCGTCGCTCTTGTCCAGATTGGGGTTTGCGTAGAATACCGACACGCCGCCGGCTTTATCAAAGATTAAATCATAGTTGCGCATCGTAGCCACCTTCTGCACCGCGGTGTACACGCGATCCTGAATGGGCTTAATCAGTTGTTCTCTTTTCTTGAAAAGATCGCCTTCATATCCGAAGCGCTTTTTCTGAAGGTCGCGGGCTGCCTTTTCAGCAACGGTGATTTCGTTCTCGCGCTTTTGGCGCATTTCATCGCTCAGCATCGGGCGCTCCGCCTGATAAGCCTTGTACATCTTATCTACACGAGCCATCATCGTGTCTATCTCGTCCTGCCAGGCCTTACTGGTCTTGTCGAGCAGGGTCTGTGCATCCTTGTAATCCACAAGTTTTTCAAGGATGTATTTCGAGTCAATGACGGCGTAGCGTTGTGCGAATACGGTAGAAGTGCACAGCATGGCGAACAGGCAGAGAATGATCTTTTTCATGAGGAGTCTGATTGCAGGTAAACGAATCGTGCAGCAATAATGGCGGCCCCGAAAATTAATCCGGCTCAAAGCCAAGCATGAAGGTGAACTTGGACATATCCTTGAAAGACGTGACGCCCTTGGCAGGATCGTACCGGTCTAAGCCGATTCCATAATCAAGGCCCAGCAAGCCAAACATGGGCAGGAAGATGCGCACGCCAAGGCCCACATCGCGGTTTAGCTTAAACGGATTGTAGGTCTTGAAGGAGCTCCAGGCATTGGCTGCATCAAAGAAGGCAAGACCATAAATCGTGGAAGTCGGAGCCAGCGAGAACGGATAGCGCACCTCCGCAGTGTATTTGTTGA